>NZ_JBHJQP010000188.1:0-15383 GCF_042262625.1 Streptomyces sp. NPDC056347
GCCGTGTCCCGGTGGCCCGGGGCCGCCGGGACACGGCGGGAAGAGCGGATGCCTCCGTACGGAAGTACGGGACCCGTACGGATTCGCGGGCGACACGCCGTAACGTAGCTTGACGTGACCACCCTCGGAACCCGGGGCCTGCGCCTGCGCCACTGGCTGCGCGGCCACCCCCTCGCGCTGGACGCCGCGCTGGCCCTGGCCGTGCTGGTCGCCATGGTCGTCGGGGCGTTCGTGCACGCACGCGCACGCCAGGGGCTCGAATTCGGCACCGAACCGCCCGCGCCGGTCAGCCTGCTGCTGATGGTGGCCGGGGCCGTGGCGCTCATCTGGCGGCGCCGCAACCCCCTGGTGGTGCTCGCCGTCACCGCCGCGCTGACCGTCGTCGAGCTGGTGAGTTTCGACCCGCCCGCGCCCGTCGTCATGAGCACCGTCATCGCGCTGTACACCGTCGCCGCCCGCACCGACCGGCCCACCACCTGGCGGGTCGGCGTACTGACGATGGCCGTGCCGACCGCCGCGGCGATGCTTTTCGGCCCGCCCCCCTGGTACAGCCAGGAGAACTTCGGGATCTTCGCCTGGACCGGGCTGGCCGGAGCCGCCGGGGACGCCGTCCGCTCCCGGCGCGCCTTCATCGGCGCCATCCAGGAGCGCGCCGAACGCGCCGAGCGCACCCGCGACGAGGAGGCCCGGCGGCGGGTCGCCGAGGAACGGCTGCGGATCGCCCGCGACCTCCACGACGTCGTCGCCCACCACATCGCCCTGGTCAACGTGCAGGCCGGGGTCGCCGCCCACGTCATGGACCGCCGCCCCGACCAGGCCAAGGAGGCGCTGGCCCACGTCCGCGAGGCCAGCCGCTCCGCGCTCGACGAACTGCGGGCCACGGTCGGACTGCTGCGCCAGTCCGGCGACCCGAAGGCGCCGACCGAACCCGCCCCCGGGCTCGCCGTGCTCGACGCGCTGGTCGACACCGTCCGCCGGGCCGGGCTCCCCGTGGAGGTGGCCTGCACCGACCGCCGGCCCCCGCTCCCCGCCGCCGTCGACCTCGCCGCGTACCGGGTCATCCAGGAGGCGCTGACCAACGTACGCAAACACGCGGGCCCCGGCGCCAGGGCCGAGGTGAGCGTCGTACGGGTCGGATTCACGGCCGAGATAACGGTCCTCGACAACGGGACCGGCAACGGAACAGGCAAGGGCGCCGAGAACTCCGGCGGCGGCCACGGCCTGCTCGGCATGCGTGAACGGGTCACCGCGCTCGGCGGCACCCTGACCGCCGGACCCCGCTACGGAGGCGGCTTCCGGGTCCATGCCATCCTGCCCGTCGAGGCCCGCACCGCGGAGTCCGGGCAGCCGGACGCGGCGGGCCGGACGGGGGAGACCGTATGACACCGCCCAGCGACACGGCGCCGCCCATCAAGGTGCTGCTCGCCGACGACCAGGCCCTGCTGCGCAGCGCGTTCCGGGTGCTGGTCGACTCGGAGCCCGACATGGAGGTGGTCGGGGAGGCCGCGGACGGCGCCCAGGCCGTGGAGCTGGCCCGCTCGGCACGCGCCGACGTGGTGCTGATGGACATCCGGATGCCCGGCACGGACGGCCTCGCCGCCACCCGCCTGATCAGCGCCGATCCGGAACTGGCCGACGTACGGGTCGTCATGCTCACCACGTTCGAGGTCGACGAGTACGTGGTCCAGTCGCTGCGGGCCGGGGCCTCCGGCTTCCTCGGCAAGGGAGCGGAACCCGAGGAACTGCTCAACGCCATCCGGATCGCCGCGGGCGGCGAGGCGCTGCTCTCCCCGGCCGCGACCAAGGGGCTGATCGCCACCTTCCTCGCGCAGGGCGGCAGTTCGGACGGCGAGGGCCCGAGCACCGCGGAGTACTCCGAGCGGCTCGCCGCCCTCACCGGCCGCGAACGCGAAGTGCTCGTCCAGGTGGCCGGCGGTCACTCCAACGACGAGATAGCCGAACGGCTGGCGGTCAGCCCGCTCACCGTCAAGACCCATGTGAACCGGGCGATGGCGAAACTGGGCGCCAGGGACCGGGCCCAATTGGTGGTAATCGCCTACGAATCCGGCCTGGTGCGCCCAAGGGTGGAGTGACGGACCGCCCCAGGGTGGGGGAGAGGTGGAGAGACGGCGTACTCCACCTGCGGTATGCGCGGCGTAAGAAAGCGACCTGGGGCCGACGTCCGCACCCCGATCGGCAGGAGATCGTATAAGTGGGCCGGTTCTGCCCTTCGAGCAGCCGCCCACCTGCCGCGTAAGCCACAGAAGAGAGACCTCACCCATGTCCTGGCTGTCCAGATTCAGCCTCGCGCAACGGGCCCTGATCGGACTGATCTCGATCGTCGCGCTCGTGTTCGGCGCGATCGCGATACCTCAGCTCAAGCAGCAGCTGCTGCCCACCATCGAGCTTCCGATGGTGTCGATCATCGCCCCCTATCAGGGAGCGTCCCCCGATGTGGTCGAGAAGCAGGTCGTCGAACCGCTGGAGAACTCGCTCAAGGCGGTCGACGGCGTCACCGGCATCACCTCGACCGCCAGCGAGGGCAGCGCCGTCATCATGGCGACCTTCGACTTCGGCTCGGCGGGCACCAAGCAGCTCGTCGCCGACATCCAGCAGGCGGTGAACCGCTCCCGCTCGCAGCTTCCGCAGGACGTCGACCCGCAGGTCATCGCCGGTTCGACGGACGACATCCCGGCCGTCGTCCTCGCGGTCACCTCCGACAAGGACCAGCAGGCCCTCGCCGACCAGCTGGACCGCACCGTCGTCCCCGCCCTGGAGGACATCAGCGGCGTCGGCCAGGTGACTGTCGACGGCGTCCAGGACCTCCAGGTCTCCGTCACCCCCGACGACAAGAAGCTCGCCGCCGCCGGGCTGAACGCGATGACGCTCGCCCAGGCGCTCCAGGCGGGCGGCGCGACCGTCCCCGCCGGTTCCTTCGCCGAGTCGGGCAAGAGCCGCACCGTCCAGGTCGGCTCCGCCTTCACCTCGCTGAAGCAGATCAAGGACCTGCGGGTCGTCGCCAAGGACCCGGCCACCGGCAAGTCCGGCAAGCCGGTCCGTCTCGGTGACGTCGCCACGGTGAAGCAGGAGGAGGCCGGCGCGGTCTCCATCACCCGTACCAACGGCCGCCCGAGCCTCGCCGTGATGGCCACGATGGACAAGGACGGCAGCGCCGTCGCCATCTCCGACGCGGTCAAGGACAAGCTGCCCGAGCTGCGCAAGAGCCTCGGCGCCGGTGCCGAGCTCACCGTCGTCACCGACCAGGGCCCCGCCGTCTCCAAGGCCATCTCCGGCCTGACCACCGAGGGCGCGCTCGGCCTGCTCTTCGCGGTCGTCGTGATCCTGGTCTTCCTCGCGTCGCTGCGCTCGACCCTGGTCACCGCGGTCTCCATCCCGCTCTCCGTGGTCCTCGCGCTGATCGTGCTCTGGACCCGCGACCTCTCGCTCAACATGCTCACGCTGGGCGCGCTGACCATCGCGATCGGCCGCGTCGTCGACGACTCGATCGTGGTCCTGGAGAACATCAAGCGCCACCTCGGCTACGGCGAGGAGCGCCAGTCCGCGATCATCACCGCGGTGAAGGAAGTGGCCGGAGCGGTCACCTCCTCGACCCTCACCACCGTCGCCGTCTTCCTGCCGATCGGCCTCGTCGGCGGCATGGTCGGCGAACTGTTCGGCTCGTTCTCGCTGACCGTCACGGCGGCCCTGCTGGCCTCCCTGCTGGTCTCGCTGACCGTGGTCCCGGTCCTCTCGTTCTGGTTCCTGCGCGCCCCGAAGGGCACCGTCGAGGACCCGGACGAGGCCCGCCGCCAGGCGGAGGAGAAGGAGGCCCGCAGCCGGCTCCAGCGGCTGTACGTCCCGGTCCTGCGCTTCGCGACCCGGCGCCGGATCACCAGCATCGTCATCGCCTTCGTGGTGCTCTTCGGCACCTTCGGCATGGCCCCGCTGCTGAAGACCAACTTCTTCGACCAGGGCGAGCAGGAAGTCCTCTCCATCAAGCAGAAGCTGACCCCGGGCACCAGCCTGGCGGCGGCCGACGAGGCGGCGAAGAAGGTCGAGAAGGTCCTCGCCGACGACAAGGGCGTCAAGGACTACCAGGTCACCGTCGGCTCGTCCGGCTTCATGGCGGCCTTCGGCGGCGGCACCGGCGCCAACCAGGCCTCGTACCAGATCACCCTGAAGGACTCGGGCGAGTTCGAGGCCACCCAGGACCGCATCGAGAAGTCCCTCGCCCGGCTCGACGGCATCGGTGACACCACCATCTCCGCGGGCGACGGCTTCGGCAGCCAGGACCTCAGCGTCGTCGTGAAGGCGGCCGACGCGGACGTCCTGAAGAAGGCGTCGGAGGCGGTACGCAAGGAGGTCGCCGGGATCAAGGACGTCACCGACGTCCAGAGCGACCTCGCCCAGAGCGTCCCGCGCATCTCGGTCACGGCCACGCCCAGGACCGCCGAAGCCGGTCTCGACCAGAACGCCCTCGGCGCGGCCGTCGCCGGAGCCGTACGCGGCACCCCGGCCGGCAAGGCCGTCATGGACGACACCGAGCGCGACATCGTCATCAGGTCCGCCCACCCCGCCACCACCATGGCCGAGCTGAAGAAGCTCCCGCTCGGCCCGGTCGAGCTGGGCCAGGTCGCCGACGTCGAACTCGTCCCCGGCCCGGTCTCGATGACCCGGATCGACGGCCAGCGCGCCGCCACCATCACCGCCCGCCCCACCAGCGACAACACCGGCGCGGTCAGCATGGACCTCCAGAAGAGGATCGACGCGCTGAAGCTCCCGGACGGCGCCACCGTCACCATCGGCGGTGTCTCCGAGGACCAGAACGACGCCTTCCTGAAGCTCGGCCTGGCCATGCTGGCGGCGATCGCGATCGTCTTCATGCTGCTCGTGGCGACCTTCAAGTCGCTGATCCAGCCGCTGATCCTGCTGGTCTCCATCCCGTTCGCCGCCACCGGCGCGATCGGCCTGCTGGTCATCACCGGCACTCCGATGGGCATCCCGGCGATGATCGGCATGCTGATGCTGATCGGCATCGTGGTGACCAATGCGATCGTGCTGATCGACCTGATCAACCAGTACCGCGCCCAGGGCATGGGCGTCGTCGAAGCCGTCGTCGAGGGCGGCCGTCACCGCCTCCGCCCGATCCTGATGACCGCGCTCGCTACGGTCTTCGCGCTGCTCCCGATGGCCCTCGGGGTCACCGGCGAGGGCGGCTTCATTTCGCAGCCGCTCGCGGTGGTCGTGATCGGCGGTCTGATCACGTCGACGCTGCTGACCCTGCTCCTGGTCCCGACGCTCTACGCGATGGTCGAACTCCGCAAGGAACGCCGCGCGAAGAAGAAGGCGGCCAAGCGGGCGAAGAAGGCGGGCGGGCCCGCCGCCCCGGCCGAGGAGATCCGCGAAGCGGAGCCCTCGGGCGTGTAACGGCCCCCTGAGAAAGCCGAACGGCCTGTCCCACGCGCAAGCGGGGACAGGCCGTTCGTGCTGCGCGGCGCGCTACCGCTTGAGCGAGGCGACGAAGTCGTCCCAGGCGGGGGCGGCGATGAGGAGTGCGGGGCCGGTGGGGTTCTTGCTGTCGCGTACGGGGACGATGCCGGGGAAGTCGTCGGCGACCTCGACGCAGTTCCCCCCGTTGGTGTTGCTGTGGCTGCTGGCGCGCCAGCGGGCGCGGCTCAGCTCGGGGGTGTGTCGCATGATGAGTAGCCCTCCATCACAGTCCGGATCATGAGCGCCGACTCGGGCAGCGAGAGCGCGTTGGCCCGCAGCACTTCGTACTGGCGCCGCCACTTCTTCACCGCGCCCGGCCCTTCGTAGAGATGACCGGCCTTGATGCCCTCTTCGTAGGCCACTTGCGCACCGTCGGGGAGGGTCAGCAGAGTCAGCGAGCCGCCCATGAACGAGTGGAACCCCGCGCTGAACGGCATCACTTGAATACTACTGTCCGGGGTGTTCACCTGGGCGAGCAGAGAAGCCAGCTGCTCGCGCATGGCGGCGGGGCTGCCCATCCGCCGCCGCAGCGCCGCCTCGTCGATGATGGCCCATCGGAACGGAGGCGCGTCCGAACGCTGCCTCTCCTGTCGGGCCATCCGCGCCATGACCCGCTGCTCCACCTGTTCCTCGGTCAAGTCGCGTTGGCAGCGCAGGTTTTCGCGTGCGTACGCTTCCGTCTGGAGCAGTCCCGGCAGGGCCTGCGGCTCGTACTGCTCTATGACCTCGGCCTTGGACTCGAAGTCCATGTAACGCCGGTACTGGTCCGGGTGGATCTCCTTCTTGGCCAGCTCGTACAGCCCGTGGAAGTGAGCGTCCGTGCCGAACGCCGCGTCGAGCCGGTCGGGGATGTCCGGCGGGGGCATCAGCTCCGCCGTCTCGATCCGGGCGAGGGCGCTCTTGCTGGAGTTCAGGATGTCCGCCAGCTGTACGAGCGAGAGCCCGGCGAGCTCGCGGTGGCGGCGCTGTTCGGAGCCGAAGTAGTGGCGGGCGGAGAGGTACGGGTTCAGGGGCTGGGGTTTGAATGCCATGTGCGCCTTTCCTGTATCCCGATCCCAACACCGGGACGTGGCGATCCTGTTGGTGCGGTGCGCCGTAGCGCGACGATTGGTGCACACACGGTAACCGTCGTGTGCCGCGGGGCACCAGGGTGTCCCTCGATCGGAGGCAGGGGCGACATGATGTGCGATGCGGAGGGGCGGCCCATGCGGTTGCTGCCATGGGTCGGCGAGGGCGGGGTCCCGTGCTACCTGAGTACCGACGACCCGGACAGCAGGTTGTCGCGGCTGGCCGACGACGTGGAGGCGAGCCTGCTGGAATCCGCCGCGTACGTACTCGACGAGGCGCGGGCCCTGCTGGCCGAATCCGTGGTGGGTGAGCGGGAGTTGAGGTTCGCCGGGGTACGCCTGGCGGAGTCGCTGCGGGACACCCTCAGGATCGCGAACAGCCGGGGCGAGCGGCTGGAGGACCGGTGGCTGGAGGAGCAGCGGCCCTGAGGATGTCCCGTCGTCGGCGGGCGGGCGGTCACGCGGGGGCGGGCAGGTCCATGCGCGCGAGTGCGGCCGGGTCGACCACGGCGGTCATCCCGTTGATGCGGCCGTCGGTGACGACGAAGGCGAGCACGGACAGCGGGGTGCCGTCCGGGTTCCAGGCGATGATGCCGGGGAGGCCGTCGACGGTCGCCGCCCGTCCGAGCGCCGAGGCGGCGGCCACCCGGGCGCGGCCCGCGACCTCGGTGGCCCCGATCGTGACGAACCGCCCCTCGGCGGTGTGGACGGTGAACTCCACCTCCGGGTGGAGGACTTCCAGCAGCCGCTCGAACCGGCCCTCGCGGGCCGCGGCCATGAACGCCCCGACCACCTCGCGCTGCTGCTGCCGTTCACCCTCCGACCGCCGGGCGGTCCGTACCTTCCGGCGGGCGCGACTGGTGAGCATCTTGGTCGCGTCGGCGGACTTGCCGAGAATGGTGCCGATCTCCCCGTGGGGCACGGCGAACACGTCGTGCAGCACGAACGCCAGCCGCTCGTCGGGGCGCAGCGAGTCCAGGACCGTCAGCAGCGCGAGTCCCACCGAGTCGCCCAGCGCGACGAGCTCCTCCGGGCCCGGACCGTCGTCGAGCGTCACGGTGACCTCGGGCGGGCCGTCGTCGAAGGAGAGCGCCGGGCGCGTGCCGCGCGAGCGCAGGAGGTCCAGGCTGATGCGGCCGACCACGGTGGTCAGCCAGCCGCCGAGGTTGTCGATGGTGCCGGCGTCCTGGCGGGAGAGCCGCAGCCAGGCCTCCTGGACCGCGTCGTCCGCGTCGGCGTGCGAGCCGAGCACACGGTGGGCGACGGCGGTGAGCCGGTCGCGATGCGCCTCGAAGGCCTCGGCGACCGGGTCGGCGGGCTGGGTGCCGGACATGTTGTTACCTCCCTGGGAGCTGCTCCGTCATAGGGGTGACGGGCACCGGGCCCGCGACGTAACCCCGACCGAGGAGATCACCTGCCATGCAGAACCGTCTGAAGAACAAGAACATCAGCAACCCCGACCTGTGGAAGGGCGTCGGGCACCTGCAGAAGGCGATCGCCGCCGGGGGCGTCGACCCGAAGCTGCTCTCGCTGATCCACCTGCGCGTCAGCCAGATCAACAGCTGCTCGGCCTGCGTCTACGCGAGTGTCGCCGGAGGCAGGAAGGCCGGTGACACCGACGAGCGGCTGCACAACGTGGCGGCATGGCGCGAGGCGCCGTTCTACACGGACGCGGAGCGCGCGGCACTGGCCCTCGCCGAGGCCGCCACCCGGCTCCAGGACGGTGCGGAGGGGGTCACCGACGCGATCTGGGAGGAGGTCAACGCCCACTTCACCGAGGAGGAGATCGGCGCGATCAACCTGGAGATCGCGATGACCAACTTCTTCAACCGGATCAACCGCACCATCAAGGAACCGGCCGGCCGGACCTGGGGCTGAGCCGGGCACGGCCGGTACCGCGACGGTCACTCCGTCGCGGTACCGGCGAGGACCTGGATGATCCGGACCCAGAGCGCCGCGTGCCGGTGGGCGTGCGTCGCGCTGAGCGTGGCGACCTCCGCGACCAGGCGGTTACGGGTGTCCGGCGAGGCGTCCACGAGGAGCGGGGCGAGCTCGCCGGGGTCGACGCCGTCGGCCGCGTCCGCGAGTATCCGGGCAGCCTGGGCATGGGTGAGCGAGCAGAGCGTGTCGGAGAAGACCTCTCCCTCGATGGCCGAGGCGGCGTCGAGCGCCTCGGCGTCCCCGGCGGTGAGCGCGCGTTGCACGTACTCCTGGAGGTGGGCACGGTCCTGGACGAGCCGGTGGGCGGCAGCGATGTCCTCGGTGCGGGCTGCGTGGAGAAGTGCCGCGTGGACCGGTGGGAGGTCGACCGGGACGTCGGTGCCCAACAGCTCAGGGCGATCCTGGAGGAACTGCGCCGACTGCTCCCAGTCGACGCACTCGACCCACGCGGCGAGCTGTTCCCCGAGGACCAACGGGGCGTAGGCCGCCGGGGCGCCATTGGCGATGATCTCCGCGCGGAGCGCTTCGTGCTGTGCTGCGGTGTCGGGGGAGACGAGCCCGAACTCGGCGAGGGCGGTCGTGGCCTCGGCGCTGCTCAGGGTGTCGCTGTGCGCCAGCCAGTGGTCACGTGAATCCGACCAGGTGGGCGTGGCCAGCCAGGCGTTGACGGTGTCCAGCGTGTCAGGGGAGAGACACAGCCAGGCAGGGGCGGGTTCGCCGGTCTGGGCTTGCCAGGCAGTAGCCAGCGCGTCGCGGTTCTCCGCTGACTCGCGCGCGTGTGCGCGGAGGGCGTGCCGGGCGCGCAGAGCGACGTAGTCGGAGCTGCCGGTGGGCGGGGCGCTGAGCAGCACTACGAGGCCCTTGACGCCTGCCGCAGTCGACTGCGCCGGGCTCCGGAGCAGAAATCTGTCGCGCTCGTAGGTGAGGAGACGAACGGTGGACGGGTGCCCGTCGGCCATGGCCTCGATGGTTGTGTCGTACGCCTGGAGTGCGGCTTGATGGTCTCCGGTGGTGGCGAGGTGGTTGGCGAGGTTGTTGAGGGAGGTGGCGAGGTTGGGGTTGAAGGTGGCGGGGTGTTGTTGGGCGAGTTCGCGGTAGAGGTTGACGGCTTCGTGTGCGGGGGTGAGTGCGCCTTGGCGGTCTCCGGTGTCGGCGAGGTGGTTGGCGAGGTTGTTGAGGGACATGGCGAGGTCAGGCAGGTACCCCGGCGCCCGGGTTTCGTTGAGTTCTGTGTAGAGGCTCAGGGCCCCGCGGGACCAGCTCAGTGCGGCCTCGCGCTCCCCTGACCGGGACAGTGCGGCCGAGAAGTCGTGCATGGCCTCCGCCAGATACGGCAGCGCCACTTCCTCGTCCCAGTCAGCGAGCCCGCGCAGCATCTCGATCCCCGCGGCCCCGACCCGCACCGCATGGCTCACGAGCTTGCGCCTCGCATAGGGGTCGACGGACGACCAGTCCCCCACCCGCGCCTGCTGCCGCACCAGCCCCACCAGTGTCCGTAGCACCGCCGTGCCGGCATCCTTGCCGTCCGGTCCTTCCCGGCGCATCAGGTGGGACACGAACTCCCTGTGGTACAGCCGGTACACCGCCTGGCCGTTCTCGGAGTCCTCCACGACGTAGCGGCCGTACTCCGCCAGCACCCAGTCCACGTCGCTCTCGTCGTAGACGGTGTCCCCGCCGCCCAGCGCACCGGCCACCGCCTCCCACACCCCGCCCGCGGGCATGCCCCGGCCCGCCGTCCAGGCGAGCGCGGTCAGCAAGTCCTTTGCCGCGGAGGGAATTTCGGTTCCGTCCGGTCGCTTGCGTACGGCTCCGGACCGCAGGTCGTCCTCGAACGCCGCCTCGATGGATTCGGGCAGGTCGCGCGGCCCGCCCCGGTCGCCGGAGCCGAGCCTCGCGAGGATCGAGCTGGTCACCAGGCGGGCGAAGAGGAAGCCGCCGCCGATGTCCGTGGCCCGTGCGGCGATGGCCGTGGCGGTCTCCTCGGCCCGGCCGTCCGGCATGCCCGCCGCGATGCAGCGGCGGAGCACGTACTCGTGGATGTTCTCCCGCGTGTGCGGCTCCCGTTCGAGATCGGCCGTGGTGACCTGCGCGCCGATCAGCCGGGCCAGCGCCGCCGGAAGCGTCTCGTTCTCGTCGATCCGCCCTCGGAACGGGCGGTCGCGTGAGCCGAGGAGGACCGGGACGGACCGGCTGATCGGGAAGACCAGCTCCTCGATGACACTCTGGATGTGATCGACGGGGACTTCGTCCAGGCCGTCGAGGACCAGTGTCGGCCCGGGCGACAGCTCGCGCAGCTCGGCGCGGAAGTCGTCCGCGTTCCGGGGCGTGGGGAGCCCCAGCTGCCGGGCCAGTTCTTCGGCCACCTGTACGGGGCCCAGCCCGCGCAGGTGCACGGTCGCGACGGCGGCGCGGTCGGCCCGTACGCCGGGGTCGGGGTCGCCGTCGCGGAGGGCCCCGTGGGCGACGGCCTCCGCGCGCTGCACCGGGTCCGTGAGGGTGGCGATCCGGCCCAGCACGGCGGACTTTCCGCACCCCGCCGGGCCCGTGACCAGGAAGAGGCCGGGGCCGCCCGTCCCCATCCAGTCCACGATCCGGCCCAGCACCGCCTTCCGGCCGGTGAAGAACCACCCCTCCTCGCGGTGGCCGACCCCGCGCGCCGCCAGCACCAGATGCTCGACCAGCTTGGCGGGGGCGCCGGGGGAGTGGAGCGGGTTCGGGAAGACGGACTGACCGGTACCGGCGGTCGCGGGGACCGGTGTCTGCCCCTCGCCCCGCCACCGGCTGTTCAGTGCGTCCAGCAGATCCGTACCCCTGACCAGCGCGTTGTGCGGGCTCCACGCGGAGCGGTACTCGTGGCTCAGTGGCCCCGACTCCAGCACCTCCGTCAGGGCTTCGAGCAGGGGGCCGCTGCCGTCGGAGGTCTCGTTGCTCTGGCAACTGGCCATGATCCCGAGCCACTTGGAGTGTCCCGGAGGTGGCGACTCCGCCTCCCAGCGCCGGAGCACCTTTTCCACGCTCACCGCCACGGCGCCGCCCGCGTGACAGGTGTCCACGACCAAGAGGATCTGGTCGGCGCCCGACGCCGTGGCGTCGTTGACCAGCCGCTCGACCGGAACCCCGTCGTTCCGCAGGCGCCGCTGCCGCATCCCCGGGTCGTCGCCCAGCACCAGATCCGAGAGGACGAGCCGCAACTCCTCATCGGCCAGTTCACCGTGGCCCGACCAGACGAGCAGGGCCGGTCCCGGCGCCCCCGTCGCCAGCCAGCCCTCGCACCACGCGTCGCTCTCCGTGTGGAACGCGGCCCGCGACGGATTCCCGCCGCCCACCTTCCGGGTCTCGTACCCCAGCCCCGCCAGCAGCCCGACGATCCGGTCCATCTGGGCCATCGCCCCCGGCAGCCGGGGGAATCGCCCGTCCTCGTACTCCTCGCACACCACGCACAGCGCCGTGCCCACCGGCTTCGGCCCGGGATCTCCCGTCTCACGCGTCACCGTCGGCACCCCGCTCCAGGACCAGTACCAGCGCCGTCATCACCACATTGGCCGAATCCCGCAGGCAGATCCGCACCCGATGCGCGCCCGAGGCAAGCCCGGCCAGGCGGGCGGTGTACTCTCCCGCGCCCCGGTTGGTCATCCGGCGCACCGGTCCGCCCTCCACCGCCGCGAACAGGGCGACCCGGTCGTACCCCGCCGTCCCCGCCGGAACGGTGGCCCGGATCTCGTAGGCGTCGCCCTCCGTCAGCAGCTCCGGGGCGTCCACGGCGAGCGGCACCTCCCCGTCGTCGGCGCCCCGGTGCACGGGCGGCTCCGGGGTCAGCCAGCCGTACAGGGCCTGGCGGACCGCCCGGTTGTTCTGGAGCGAGCCGTGCTTCTCCCACGGGGTGTACGCGGCCCGGCCCGCGCCCACGTAAGCGCTGGACAGCCGGGGCACCCGCCCGTCGCCGCCCTCGTCGACCCCCTCGATGGCCAGCGCCTCGCGCAGGGTGCCGCCGTGGATCTCCGCCGTCGTCGGGGTCGGCTGGAGCACCCCGGCGACCGGCACGTACTCCACTCCGTACGCCGCACCCGCCCCCGACGCCCGCAGCCCGGCGTGGAACAGCTCCGCGTCCCGCAGCAGCGCCGCGTCCACCCCCGGCAGCCCGGTGACCTCGCGGGCGTACCGCAGCGGCGTACCGGAGGCCGTGGCCAGACAGGCGTAGTCAGGGGTGAGCTGATGCAGGGAGGGCAGGCTGCGGGCGAACGCGGTGAGGTCGAGACCCACCGGGCCGATCCCGCGCCGCAAGCCGTTGACCAGGTACAACAGCGCGTCCAGCGAGCCCCGGTACGGCGTCCCGAGCGTGATCACGCGCCGGGTGACCTCCGCGCCCCCGCACCGTTCGACGTACTGCCGGGTGACCAGGCCGCCCATGGAGTGGCAGAGGAAGACCGCCTTCGCGTCCCGCCGGTCGGCCCGGGAGGCCCGCCAGCGGCCCAGCTCCTCGTCGACCCGCTCGGCGAGCCGGTCCGCGTTGTAGCGGCAGGAGAGCCGCCAGTCGTACGCGAAGGCGACCAGGTTGACCGGGGTGCCGTCCTCGTCGTCCGGCAGTCGGCGCCGGAGGGTGAAGTGGCGCTCGAGCCAGTCCAGCAGGCCGCTGTACCCGTCGACCGGCATGTACACCCCGGGCAGGGCGTGCAGGTCGGGGGTCAGGCCGATGGGGCGTACGCCGTCACCGGGATGAGCGTCGCCCAGGTCGGGGCCGAGCTCCAGCCCCTTGACGGACCTGCCGAAGGTCCCGATGCCCCGCAGCAGGGCCTTGCCGGAGAGCCCCCAGACCTCGTGCCCGTCCCCGTCCGCCAGGCGGCTGCCCAGGATGCCCGGCACGACGACCACCAGATCGTCCACCCTGCTGCGCTGTGTCATGCGGTTCCCGCCCCCGTCGCCGTGCCGATCTCGGACACAGAAGCGTAGGTAGAGGGAGGGGGCGCCGGTGTGCGGACGGACAAAATCGGCCCGTTCGCCCACCGGCGCCGTTGACGGCTACGGCAGCGCCAGCATCCGCTCCAGCGCGAGCTTGGCGTACTTCTCCGTCTCGGGGTCGACCTCGATGCGGTTGACGAGGTTGCCCTCCGCCAGCGACTCCAGCGCCCACACCAGGTGCGGCAGGTCGATCCGGTTCATCGTCGAGCAGAAGCAGACCGTCCGGTCGAGGAAGACGATCTCCTTGTCCTCGGCGGCGAAACGATTCGCCAGTCGGCGGACCAGGTTCAGTTCGGTGCCGATCGCCCACTTCGAGCCGGCCGGGGCCGCCTCCAGGGCCTTGATGATGTACTCCGTCGAGCCGACGTAGTCCGCCGCCGCCACGACCTCGTGCTTGCACTCGGGGTGCACCAGGACGTTCACGCCCGGTATCCGCTCGCGCACGTCGTTGACCGACTCCACCGAGAAACGGCCGTGCACCGAGCAGTGCCCGCGCCACAGGATCATCTTCGCGCCGCGCAGCTCCTCGGCGCTCAGGCCGCCGTTCGGCTTGTGCGGGTTGTAGACGACGCAGTCCTCCAGCGACATGCCCATGTCGCGGACGGCGGTGTTCCGGCCCAGGTGCTGGTCGGGCAGGAAGAGGACCTTCTCCCCCTGCTCGAAGGCCCACTCCAGCGCCCGCTTGGCGTTGGAGGAGGTGCAGATCGTGCCGCCGTGCCGCCCGGTGAAGGACTTGATGTCGGCGGAGGAGTTCATGTACGCGACCGGCACGACCTGCTCGGCGATCCCGGCCTCGGCCAGCACGTCCCAGCACTCGGCGACCTGCTCGGCGGTGGCCATGTCGGCCATGGAGCAGCCCGCCGCCAGGTCCGGCAGCACGACCTTCTGGGCGTCGGTGGTCAGGATGTCCGCCGACTCCGCCATGAAGTGCACGCCGCAGAAGACGATGTACTCGGCCTCCGGCCGCGCAGCCGCGTCCCGGGCGAGCTTGAAGGAGTCGCCGGTGACGTCGGCGAACTGGATGACCTCGTCGCGCTGGTAGTGGTGGCCCAGGACGAAGACCTTGTTCCCGAGCTTCTCCTTGGCCGCGCGGGCGCGCTCCACCAGGTCCGGGTCGGAGGGGGAGGGCAGGTCGCCGGGGCACTCGACGCCGCGCTCGCTCCTCGGGTCGGCCTCGCGGCCGAGCAGGAGCAGGGCGAGGGGCGTCGGCTGGACGTCGAGATCCTGGACGGGGTGGGCCGTGGTCACGTCACGCACCCTTTCTTCTCTGCTGAAAGCTGCTGGGTCTGCCGGGTCTGCTGGCGGCTTCCGTGAAGGAGCGAAGCCCAGAACCCTTTTCGTCTAATTGACGCTATCTATCATATCCGTTTCACGTCACTTTGACGATGTCCATAGCGTCGATGTGACGCATCCCCCCGGCGGACCGGTGTGCGAGCATGAATGGAGCAGGCAAGCGCTCGGCCCGGAATGAATCCGCGGTGCCGACGGTTGCAACGTCGGCAAGCAGTCTCCGTACAACCCGGGAGAGAAGCAGATGTCCGTATCGGACGAGACCACCACCGTGAGCGACGGCATCCTCCTGTCCGACGCCGCCGCAGCCAAGGTCAAGGGCCTGCTGGAGCAGGAAGGCCGCGACGACCTGGCGCTGCGCGTCGCCGTCCAGCCCGGCGGTTGCTCCGGCCTGCGTTACCAGCTCTTCTTCGACGAGCGCTCGCTCGACGGTGACGTGGTGAAGGACTTCGACGGCGTCAAGGTCGTCACCGACCGGATGAGCGCCCCCTACCTGGGCGGCGCCTCCATCGACTTCGTCGACACCATCGAGAAGCAGGGCTTCACGATCGACAACCCCAACGCCACCGGCTCCTGCGCCTGCGGCGACTCCTTCAGCTAAGCCCCCGGCCGGCTGAAGAGGCAACGACGACGGCGGCG
>NZ_JBHJQP010000189.1:0-15269 GCF_042262625.1 Streptomyces sp. NPDC056347
GGCGCGCACCCCGGCCCTCGGCGGCGCCTTCGTCGAGGAATCCGCGCCCCGGGCCGTCTTCCTCGCCCGGGACGGCGCCCGGGGCTGGGCGGAGCTGTGCCGGCTCGTCACCGCCGCCCACGCCCGCGCCGGCGGACCGGGGCGGCCGCTGGTCGACCGGTCCGAGCTGCCCGCCGAAGGGCTCACCGTGCTGCTCGGCCCCGCCTCCGACGTGGGGCGGGCGCTGACCGCCGGGCGCCCGGACCGGGCCGCCGCACTGCTCGCCCGCTGGCGGGAGGTATACGGCGACGACCTGCGCCTCGAAGCCGTCCACCACGGCCTCGAGGGCACCGGCCCCGGCTCGCTGCGGCTCGCCGCCCGTACCGTCGGCCTCGCCGCCGAACAGGGGGTACGGGCCGTTCTGAGCAACGCCGTCCGGTACGCCGACGCCGGGCAGGGCCCGGTCGCCGACGTGCTGGACGCGGCCCGCCGACTGGTCCCCGTCGACCCCCGCCGCGCCCCGCTCGACAGCGGGGAGCGGTGGCTGAAGGGCCCCGGCGCGATGGCCGCGGCCGCCGAGCGGATCACCGGGGCCGCGGGGCTCGGCCGGGACGCCGCGGCCCGGCTGCTCGCCGAGACCCGGCACACCGCCGAAGCCTGCGTCGTCGACCCCGGGAGAGACCTCGGCCTCGGCACCGTCCACTTCCCCGAACCGGAACTCGTCGGCGCCGGGCGGCGCACCGCCCAGCGGGTGCTGGCCTCCCGCGCCGCGGCCGGGATGGTGCTGCGCGGCTACGACCGCAGGCGCGACTACTGGGAGCGGATGCGCCAGGAGCTGGACGTCATCGCCTACCACGGCTTCGCCTCCTACTTCCTGACGGTCGCCCAGGTCGTGGACGACACGAGGGGGCTGGGCATCCGGGTCGCCGCCCGGGGCTCCGGGGCGGGCTCCCTGGTCAACCACCTGCTCGGGATCGCGCACGCCGACCCGGTCGAGCACCGGCTGCTGATGGAGCGCTTCCTCTCCCGGCGCCGCTTCGTGCTGCCCGACATCGACATCGACGTGGAGTCGGCCCGCAGGCTCGACGTCTACCGCGCGATCATCGGGCGGTTCGGCGCCGAACGGGTCGCGGCCGTCGCCATGCCCGAGACCTACCGGGTCCGTCACGCCATCCGGGACGTGGGCGCCGCGCTCTCCATGGACCCGGCCGAGACCGCGCGGCTCGCCAGGGCGTTCCCGCACATCCGGGCCCGCGACGCCCGCGCGGCCATGGCCGAGCTGCCCGAACTGCGCGCGGTGGAACGGGAGAAGGGAAGGTACGGGCGGCTCTGGGAGCTGGTGGAGGCGCTGGACGGACTGCCGCGAGGCATTGCCATGCACCCGTGCGGGGTGCTCCTCTCGGACGCCTCGCTGACCCGCCGTACCCCCACCGTGCCCACCAGCGGCGAGGGCTTCCCGATGGCGCAGTTCGACAAGGAGGACGTGGAGGAGCTGGGGCTGCTCAAACTCGACGTGCTGGGCGTACGGATGCAGTCGGCGATGGCGCACGCGGTCGCCGAGATCGGACGGGCCTCGGGGCGGGACGTGGACCTGGACGCCGTGCCGCCGGGCGACCCCGAGACCTACCGGCTGATCAGGAGCGCCGAGACGCTGGGCTGCTTCCAGATCGAGTCGCCGGGCCAGCGCGACCTGATCGGCAGGCTCCAGCCGGCCGGGTTCCACGATCTGGTGGTCGACATCTCGCTGTTCCGTCCCGGGCCGGTCGCCGCCGACATGGTCCGGCCGTTCATCGAGGCCCGGCACGGCCGTGCGCCCGTGCGCTACCCGCATCCCGACCTGGAGGCGCCGCTGCGCGAGACGTACGGCGTGGTCGTCTTCCACGAGCAGATCATCGAGATGGTCGACATCATGACCGGCTGCGGCCGGGACGAGGCCGACCGGGTGCGGCGCGGACTCTCCGACCCCGGGTCGCAGGGCCGGATCGAGGTGTGGTTCGCACGGCGGGCCGCGGAGCGCGGGTACGACGCCGAGGTGATCGCCCGGACCTGGGAGACCGTCGAGGCCTTCGGCAGCTACGGCTTCTGCAAGGCGCACGCGGTTGCCTTCGCCGTACCGACGTACCAGTCGGCCTGGCTCAAGGCGCACCACCCGGCGGCCTTCTACGCCGGGCTGCTCACCCACGACCCCGGGATGTACCCGAAGCGGCTGCTGCTCGCGGACGCCCGGCGGCGCGGGGTACCGGTGCTGGGGCTGGACGTGAACCGGTCGGCAGCCACTCACCGAATCGAACTGGTGTCCGGTAATGGAGGCGGGGAAGGCGTCTGGGGAGTGCGGCTCGCGCTCTCGGACGTCCACGGCATCGGTGCGGCCGAGGTCGCCCGGATCGAGGCCGGGCAGCCCTACGTCTCGCTGCTGGACTTCTGGCAGCGGGCGAGGCCGGGACGGGCGGTCGCCGAACGGCTGGCCCGGGTGGGCGCGCTGGACGCGTTCGGCGCCAACCGGCGCGACCTGCTGCTCCACCTGTCCGAACTGCACCGCGCCCAGCGGGGCACCGGCCCCGGCACCCAGCTTCCGCTCGGCGGCGGACACCGGACCGGCTCCGCCGGACTGCCCGACCTCGACGACACGGAGCGGCTCAGCGCCGAGCTGGGCGTCCTGAGCATGGACGTCTCCCGCCACCTGATGGACGATCACCACGCCTTCCTGGAGGAGCTCGGCACGGTCTTCGCCAAGCGGCTGGGCGAGGCCCGGCACGGGGACACCGTGCTGGTGGCGGGCGCCAAGGCGGCCACCCAGACCCCGCCGGTCCGCTCCGGCCGCCGGGTCGTCTTCACCACCCTGGACGACGGTACGGGCCTGGTCGACCTGGCCTTCTTCGACGACAGCCACGCCGCCTGCGCGCACACCGTCTTCCACTCCTGGCTGCTGCTGGTGCGCGGGGTGGTGCAGCGGCGCGGGCCGCGCAGCCTGAGCGTGGTCGGCTCGGCCGCCTGGAACCTGGCGGAGCTGGCCGAGCTGCGGCGTACCGGCGGACTCGACGCGGTCGCGGACCGGCTGGCGGCGGGGCCGCCGCGGGAGGACGGGGCCGCGGGCGGGGACGACGAGGCCGCGAGCGGTGACAACGGCCGCCGCATCCAGCTGCCGACGGGCTACGAACTGAACCCCTGGGCCGACCTCCGGCCGCCCGGCGAGGGCGCCGCCACCGGCCGGAAGCTGTGGCACCGGAGCCCGGGGAGCGCGGGATGACCACCACACCCCGGGTGCCGGGCATCCTGTACCTCCGGTTCTGCGGGACCGGCGACGGCCCCCCGGACAGCGCCGCCTACGAAGGGCTGCTCGCCCTGCTCGGCGCGCTCACCCCGGTGGTCGAGGCCGCCCCGCCCGACGCGGCGCTCGCCGATGTGCGCGGCGCGCTGCGCTACTTCGGGCGGGACGTGCGGGGGCTGGCCGCGCTGATCCGGGTCCGCGCGCTCGCCCTGCACGGGACGGACTGCGCGATCGGGGCGGCGGACAACCCGATGCTGGCCAGGGCGGCGGCCCGGCGGACCGCACCCGGGACGACCCTCGTGGTGCCCGGGGGCGGGGGAGCGGCGTTCCTCGCGGACCGGCCCGCCGTGGAACTGGACGGGGTCGGCCCGGCCACGGCCCGCACCCTGTGCGCGTACGGGCTCGACTCCGTCGGCCGGATCGCGGCGGCCCCGCTCGGCACCCTCCAGCGGATCACCGGCGTCCGGACCGGCCGCGAACTGTGGGAGCGGGCGCACGGCATCGACCGCACCACGGTCGCCCCGGGCACCGCCCCCCGGTCGGTCGCCGCCGAACGGTCCTTCCCCCGCGACGAGCTGGACCGCGAGCGCCGGCGCCGCGCCCTCGTCTCGCTCGCCGAGGAACTGGGGGCCAGGATGCGCGCCGAGGGACAGGTCTGCCGCGGCCTCGCGGTCTCCGTCCGCTACGCGGGCCGCACCGGATACGCGACGCTGACCCGCAGCCGTACGCTCCCCGAGCCCACCGCCCACTCCGCGGCACTCACCGCGCTCGCCTACCGCATCCACGACTCGTTCGCCCTGCAACGGGCCCGGGTCCGGGGGATCGGACTGCGTGCCGAAGGGCTGACGGACCACCAGAGGGCCACGCACCAGCTGTCCTTCGACCCGGCGGACGAACGGGCACGCCGGATCGAGGCGGTGGCGGACCGGCTGCGCGCCAAGTACGGCCCCCGGGCCGTGATGCCGGGACGGCTCGCGGCCTGAGCGCCGCACCGCCCGTCCGGCCGACGGCCGACATTTTTTACTGACACGTAACTTCCCACGTCACCTTACCCACGCGTAATTTGGCCCGGAAGCACCGAGGACTCAGCAGCCGGAAGACTCGGAAGTCGGCCGGCTCGGCAGTCGGAACTTTGTGGTCCGGGCCGCAGGGTGCACAGACATCGCAACTCCCTTGAGCCGCAAGGAGACCACACGATGCTGCCCTGGAAACGTGCGCCGCGTACCCCTCGCACGCGAAGGACCCTCGCCGCACTGCTCCTCGCCGTCGCGGCGGCCGCCACCCCCACGGCCGCTGCCGCCGCGGCCGCCCCCACCACCGCCACGGCCGCCTCCCGTGGCTGGAACGACTACTCCTGCAAGCCCTCCGCAGCCCACCCCCGCCCCGTCGTCCTGGTCCACGGCACCTTCGGGAACTCGATCGACAACTGGCTGGTCCTCGCCCCCTATCTCGTGAACCGGGGCTACTGCGTCTTCTCGCTGGACTACGGGCAGCTGCCCGGCGTGCCGGTCTTCAACGGCCTCGGCCCGATCGACAAGTCGGCCGGACAGCTCGCCGCCTTCGTCGACAGGGTGCTCACCGCCACCGGCGCGGACAGGGCGGACCTGGTGGGCCACTCGCAGGGCGGCATGATGCCGAACTACTACCTGAAGTTCCTCGGCGGGGCCGCCAAGGTGAACGCCATGGTCGGGATCGCCCCCGACAACCACGGCACCACCCTGCTCGGCCTGACGAAGCTGCTCCCGTACTTCCCCGGCGCCGAGGACCTGCTGAACGCCCACACCCCGGGCCTCGCCGACCAGGTGGCGGGCTCCCCGTTCCTCACCAAGCTCAACTCGCTCCCCGACACCGTGCCCGGAGTGCGTTACACCGTCATCGCGACCCGGTACGACGAAGTCGTGACCCCGTACCGCACGCAGTTCCTGGACGGGCCCGGCGTACGCAACGTCCTGCTCCAGGACCTCTGCCCGGTCGACCTCTCCGAGCACGTGGCGATCGGCACCGTCGACCGGATCGCCTACCACGAAGTGGCCAACGCCCTGGACCCGGCGCACGCCACCCCCACCACCTGCGCCTCGGCCATCGGCTGACCGCAACGCCGGTGCGGGGAGCAGTGGTTCCCCGCACCGGCGTACGCCCCACCGGGTGAGGCGGCGGACGGTGACGGCTGGCACGATCGACCCATGACGACCATCGACTGGGACTCCGCGGCCGACTCCTTCGACGAGGAACCCGACCACGGGCTGCTCGACCCGGTGGTCCGGCACGCCTGGGCACGGCGGCTGGAGAGCTGGCTGCCCGGCGGCCGCTCCGACGTGCTCGACCTGGGATGCGGCACCG
Organism: Streptomyces sp. NPDC056347; assembly: GCF_042262625.1. Lineage (NCBI taxonomy): Bacteria > Bacillati > Actinomycetota > Actinomycetes > Kitasatosporales > Streptomycetaceae > Streptomyces > Streptomyces sp. NPDC056347. The sequence continues at coordinate 5,588 of NZ_JBHJQP010000189.1, forward strand.
GGAGCCTGTCGCTGCTCGCCGCGGACCAGGGCCACCGGGTCACCGCCGTCGACCGCTCCCCGCGGATGGTGGAACTGGCGCGCACCAAGCTCGCCGGTACGGACACCGTGGTGCACCTCGGCGACGCGGCCCGGCCCCCCGTCGGCGCCCAGCGGTTCGACGTGATCATCGCCAGACATGTGATGTGGCTGCTGCCCGACCCGGCCGCGGTGCTGCGCCACTGGTTCGGCCTGCTGCGGCCGGGCGGCCGGCTGATCCTCATCGAAAGTGTCCGGGGCGGCGTCGGCCTCTCCGCCGAGCGGCTGACCGGGCTGCTCTCGGCGTGCACCGAGCGCGTCCACCACGAGCCGCTCTCCGACGACCCGCAGCTGTGGGGCAGGCGGGTCGACGACGAGCGCTACGCCCTGGTGGCCCGCGCCCAGCCGCCGCACAGGCACACCGAGGTCGTCGACGTCCACCTGATCCTCCGCCGGGGCCCCGAGGTCCTGCTCGCCCGCCGCGCCGGCACGGGGTACGCGGACGGACTGCTCCACGCCCCGTCCGGGCACGTCGAGGACGGCGAGGACGTCCGCGAGGCGATGATCAGGGAGGCCGCCGAGGAGACCGGGGTGGAACTCGGGCCCCAGGAGCTGAGGGTCGCCCTGGTCATGCAGCACCGGGGGCCCGGCGGCGCCCCCCGGACCGGCTGGTTCTTCGAGGCGGAGTACGACCCCGCCCGCGCGCCGTACAACCGCGAGCCGGACAAGTGCTCCGAGCTGGGCTGGTTCCCGCTGCACGCCCTCCCGGACGACATGGTCGCCTACTGCAGGGCGGGGCTCGACGGCTACCGGGCGGGCGAGCGGTTCCTGATCCACTGGCACGAGGACGGCGACCCCGTGGCGTACCGGCCGGACGGAGTCCGCCGCGTGGTCCCGCTGCCGGCCGGCGGCGCGGGCACCGGCGCGGTGCACCACATCGAGCTGTGGGTGCCCGATCTGGCGGCGGCCGAGCGGAGCTGGGGCTGGCTCCTCGGCGAGCTGGGCCATGTCCCGTACCAGCACTGGGAGCACGGGCGGAGCTGGCGGCGCGGCGAGAGCTACGTGGTGGTCGAGCAGTCGCCCGACCTGGTGCCCGGCCCGCACGACCGCCGCCGCCCCGGGCTCAACCACCTCGCCTTCCACGTCCGCGACCGGGCGGCCCTCGACGCCCTGGTGACCGGGGCCCCGGAGCACGGCTGGCGCCCGCTCTTCGCCGACCGCTACCCGCACGCGGGCGGCGAGGAACACACCGCCGCGTACCTGGAGGACGCCGCCGGGTACGAGGTCGAGCTGGTCGCCGGAGCCCGTCGGCCCCGCCCGGCCCCCGAGGAACCGGCACCGTACGCCGATGTGTGGGCCAGACGCCGGGACTGAACGGGGTCCCGGCGTCCGCGCCGCCTCAGAGCACCGGGAAGCGGTCCCAGGGCCGGGCGGCCTCCACGGCCCGCGCGACCCGGAACACCATGGTGTCGTCGTAGGTGCGCCCGACGATCTGCACCCCCGTCGGAACACCGGTGGAGGCGACACCGGACGGCACGCTCAGCACGGGGCAGCGGCTGGCCATGTTGAACGGGAGGGTCATCGCCGACTCCAGGTAGAAGTCCAGCTCGACGCCGTCGACCACGACCTTCTCCGAGAGGTGGTCGTCGTCGGCAGCGAGCGCCGGGAGGGCCGTCGTCGGGCACAGCAGCACGTCGTAGCGGTCCAGCAGCGCACCGAGCGTCGTCTGCACCCCGGCCTCGAGCTCGAGTCCCGCCAGGAAGCTGCCCGGTTCACGGACGGCCTCGGCGGCCCGCCGGGCGAAGTCGAGCGCGTACGTGGTGAGCAGATCGCCGTGCTCGGCGGCGACCGAGGAGATGTACGGGCCGAAGACGGAGCCGAAGTGGATCATCGCGGCGCGCATCACGTCGGCGCGCACGATGGGCACCTCCACCTCCTCGACGACGGCGCCGGCCGCGCGCAACGCCTCCGCGACCGCCCGGGTGTTGGCCTCGACCTCGGGATCGACCGGCCAGTCCCCGAGGGTGACCGAGAGAGCCACGCGCAGGCCCTTCACCCCCTCGAACCGCTCGGGCAGGACGAGCCGCGGCCGCAGCGAGACGGCGTCCAGCGGGTGGGGTCCCGCGATGACGTTCTGCAGCAGGGCGCAGTCGGCCACGGTGCGGGCCATCGGGCCGTCGTGGCAGTACGTGTCGAGGTTGAAGGGCGGCATCGCCGGGACGCGCCCGTACGGCGGCTTGAAGCCGACGGTACCCGTGCACGAGGCGGGGATGCGGATCGATCCGCCGATGTCGGAGCCGGTCGCGAGGGTCGTCTCGCCCGCGGCGAGGGCGGCGCCCGCACCGCCCGAGGAACCGCCCGGGGTGAATTCGGTGTTCCACGGGTTGCGGGTGACGCCCCACAGCCGTGACTGGGTGTAGCCCGCGCAGCTGAACTCCGGGGTGGTGGTCCGGGCGTGCACGATGCCGCCGGCGGCCCGGATCCGCTCGATCACCGGGTGCGTCTCCTCGGCGATCTCCTCCCGGAAGGCCAGCGAGCCGTCCGTGCTGCGGCGGCCCGCGATCGGCTGTTCCTCCTTCGTCGCGACGGAGAGACCCTCCAGCGGGCGGGGTGCGGGGCCCTTGCCCCCGTACCGGGCCTCTGCCTCGCGGGCGGCGGCGAGCGCCTCCTCGAAGGTCTGCTCGGCCAGGGCGTTGATCTTCGGCTCGACGGCCTCCGCCCGCGCGATGACCGCGCTCATCAGCTCGACGGGGGACAGGGAGCGGTCACGGAAGCGGCGCAGGGCCTCGGTGGCCGGGAGACGGGCGAGATCGGTGAGGTCGGTCATGGGGGGTGCTCCTGCGGGGTGGGCGGTCCGGGGACCGCTCGGGGAAAGGGGTGCCGCGGTCCGCGCGGACGGGTGTCACGCGGCGGTGCCGGGCTCGCCGTCGACGACGGGGGCGGAGGCGGCGGCGAGGCCGCGGCCGGTCGTGAAGTACGGCGAGCGGTGGTGCCAGCGGGCCCACGCGGCGGCCATCAGCCCGGAGCCGATCATCAGGACCGGGACGAGCAGCGCGAACCAGCCGTTGTCGGCGGAGACCTCGAAGTGGTCGGTGGACCGGTAGAAGGTCCAGGCGAGGTATCCGCCGGTGGCGAGCAGCGCGAGCGCGCCCAGCACCGGACCGACGACGGCGCGCAGTGCCTCCAGCGGCGAGGTGCGCAGCAGATGGCGGAAGCGCACCGCGGCGGCCGTGGCGGTGAGGGCGTAGTACAGGGCGACGACGATGCCGATCGCGTTGACGGCGGCGAAGATCAGATCGTTGACGGTGGGGATGATCAGCGCCAGCGCGGCGAGGACCAGGGCGATCGCGGTGATCAGCAGGGTGCCGACGGCGGGCGTGCCGTGCTTGGGGTGCAGCCGGGTCCAGACCGGGCCGAGCACACCGTCCCGGCCCATCGCGTACATCCCCCGGGCGGTCGGGATGACCGAGGCCTGCAGCGACGCCACGGCGGAGAACATGAGAGCGATGAGCGGGAGGGCGGCGAGCGGCTGCTCGGCGAGCTTCGTACCGAAGTAGGCCAGCCCCTGGGCGCCGTTGTCGGCCAGTTCGTCCAGCGGCAGGACCCGCTGGAAGGCGGTGCCCGCGAGCAGGAAGAGCAGCAGCATGACGGTCAGCGCGATGAGCCCGCCGCGCGAGGCGTCCCGCGGGTCGCCGACCTCCTCGCCGACGCTGAAGACCGACTCGAAGCCCCAGTAGCAGAAGACCGCGAGCACCATGCCCTGGGCGAGGGCCGCGGCCGAGGGGATGTCGAAGGGGTTGAACCACTGGAGCGAGAAGGGCTGGTCACCGGCGAACAGGCCGTAGCCGCAGAAGGCGAGCAGTACGCCGTACTCGAAGATCAGCAGGTACTTCTGCAGCCGCGCCGCGAGGTCCAGTCCGCGTACGGCGACCAGCGCGGCGAGGACCAGGACGGCCATGCCGAGCAGTGTGGACTGGAGGGTCGAGTCGGGGTCGAGGGTCAGGCCCCCGATGCCGTGGAGCCCGGCCTGGCCCAGCAGCTGGATGATCGCCGAGCCGGTGACCGTGGTGGTGTAGGCCATGAACACGATGGTGCCGATGACGTTGACCCAGCCGACCAGGAAGCCCAGCCAGGGGCTGAGGATGCGGCCGACCCACTGGTAGCTGCTGCCCGCGTTCGGCTCGACGCGGTTGAGCCGCCCGTAACCGCCCGCGATGCCGAGCACGGGCAGGAAGGCGAGCAGCATGATCGCCGGGAGGTGGAGGCCGACGATCGTCGCCATCAGGCCGAGGCCGATGCCGATGCTGCTGGTGGCCGCGGTGCTCGACGCGGCGAGGACGATGCCGTCGACGACGCCGATGGACTTGCGCATGGCCGCCCGGGGGGCCTGGTCGCCAGGGTCTGGCGTGGTGGTGCTCGCGTTCTTCACTGGTACCGCCAACAGATCGTCGCCTTGCTCGGGGAGGGGAGCCCAGGGGGCCCGAGGAAGAGGCCCAAGGAGGGGGAGATGGCCGGAGAGCCCGGCTGGCAGGCCATGAAACTCTCGTCCCCGTTACACGTCAATGGTGTTGTCGTAAGGCTCGCGCAAGGGTCCGCGGATGGACCGCGACGCGCGGAATTCTTACGTCAACACCATTGACGCCGGATCGGATCGGAGTTCTGATGGCCGCGGCGACGTCGTTCCTGTCGAAGGTGAGGAGGCCGGCCGGGCCGCGCCCGCGGTTACCGCGGCGGCTCTTGCGAATTCCGGCCCCGCCCACGGCCCGGGCAGCGGCTTCGAACGCCGCCCCGGTGTTCCGCGCCGGGGCAGGGCCGCCCGCGCGGCCGGGGCGCCCGGCCCGGGGCGGAGGCGGCGCCCGGCCCGCCGCCGGGCACCGGCCTCAGGCCAGCAGCGCCGAGAGCTCCCCGGCGCGGGCCAGCCGCTCCAGCTCGTCCAGTGCCGCGACCGCCGCGCCGGCCGCCGCCGGATCGCGCCCGGCCAGACCGCTCTGCTCGAACTCGTCCTCGTCCAGCCGCAGTACGGACGAGCCGTCCGCCGACACCCACAGGTCGAGGTCGAGGTCCTCCACCCGCAGCTCCCCGTCCCGCAGCACCGCGGGGCGGGTGATGTCGCAGTACCAGCCCTTCAGCCCGCCCGCGCCGGTGCGGACCTCCTTCACGGCGAACCAGCGGTCGCGCCAGTAGTGCTCGGTGAACACGTCGCCCGGCTCGAAGCGTACGAAGCCGAAGTCGCGCACCCCCGGCGCCGCCCACGGCGCGCGCACCGTGATCCGGGTGCCGTCGTCGCGGACCGGCTCCGCCGGGTACCTGATCTTGGTCCGGCCGGCCTTCACCAGGGCGACGACCAGCGCGGCCTCAGCCGATCCTGCGGACATGGCGTACCTCCGTGGCGCAGAGTTCGTACCCGAACCAGCGGTTGACCGCCAGCATCGGGCCGTTCTCCGCGTCGTTCCCGGTGTACGCGTCGGTGTAGCCCGCGGCGCGTGCCCGGTGCAGCGAGTCGTTCTTGACGAGCTTGGCCAGGCCCCGGCCGCGGTAGGCCCGGCGGGTGCCGGTCATCCCGGACATGTACCGGGTCAGCCCGTCGGTCCTGGCCGCGCTGAACGCCGCCACCTTCCCGTCCACCACCGCCACCGAGGTGAGCCCGTGGTCGAGCCCGGGGTCGCGCCAGGTGTGCCGCAGCCAGTCCTCGTAGTCGGACAGCTCCGCCGGGATGTCGCTCGGTTCGTCGGCCGTGGTCTCGGCGTCCGCCTCGAAGAGCGGGCGCGGATCGTCGGCGAAGTCCGCGCCGGTCCGCAGCTCGACACCGGCCGGCACCTCCTGACGGGGCGGCAGCGGGCCGCCCGCCAGATCGAGATGGAGGAAGTGCGCCGGACGGCTCGGCGTGTAGCCGCGCTTCTCGGCGAAGGCCCGGTCCGACGGGGTGTCGAGCACCCACGCGTAGACCGAGGTCGCGCCCTCCCGCGCCAGATGCTCCTCGGCGGCGCGCACCAGCAGCCCGCCCGCCCCGCGCCCGGTGCGGTCCGGGCGGGTGTACGTGTTGCAGAATCCCTGGCCGGGCTCGGGGCTGTCGTGGGCGAGGCCGACCTGTGCGGTCCCGATCAGCTCTCCGTCCTCCTCCGCGACCAGCAGCCGGTACCGCTTGTCCGGGTGGGCCGAGGCGAGGTCGAAGGCGACGAGCTCGGCCGTCGTCACGATGAACGGCAGGGCCGCCCGCCGGACTTGTGCCCAGTCCTCCGCGTCGGCGGGGAGAAAATCACGAACGATGACAGTCATGCGTCGGACGTTACGCGGGGGACTCCACCGGCGCCGCCGAATATTCCGGCGGCGAGGCGGCGGTGGGGGAGAATCGGAACGTGACCCTGAAGATCGTTCTTGACCCCGACGCCGGCATCGCCCCGTACGAGCAACTGCGTACGCGGATCTCCGAACTGGCCCGCTCCGGCGAGCTGCCCGTCGGCTTCAGACTGCCGACGGTACGCGGCTTCGCCGAGGAGCTGGGCCTCGCCGCGAACACCGTCGCCAAGGCGTACCGCGCGCTGGAGGCCGACGGTGTGATCGAGACCCGCGGCCGCAACGGCACCTTCGTCGCCGCCGCCGGTGACGCGGCGGACCGGCACGCGGCGTCGGCCGCCCAGGCGTACGCGGAGCAGGCGCGAAGGCTCGGCCTGTCCCGCGAGGAGGCCCTGTCCCTGGCTGAGGACGCGCTGCGGGCGGCGTACGGGGCGGAGTGAACCCGGGCGCGGGGCGCCGGGAGCCGCTCAGAGGTACAGGCCCGCGTCCGCCCCGGAGTCCTGCTTGGGCACCGAGGCGGGGGCGCTGCCGCGCCGCAGCGCGTACAGCTCGGCGAGCGTCGTGCCCTCGCGGCCGATCCCGTCCTCCGTGCCCAGCCAGCCCACCGCCTCCTCGCGGGTCAGCCGGCCCACCTCGATCCTGGCGAGACAGCGGCCGGGCCGGACGACGGCCGGGTGGAGCCGCTCCAGGTCCTCGTTGGTGGTGACCCCCACCAGGACGTTGCGGCCCTGGCCGAGCAGTCCGTCGGTGAGGTTCAGCAGCCGGGACAGGGCCTGGCCCGCGGTGTGCTTGGCCTCGCCGCGGATCAGCTCGTCGCAGTCCTCCAGGAGCAGCAGCCGCCAGCGGCCCTTGGCCGTGCCGTCGTCCTCGCCGATCGCGATGTCCATCAGATAGCCGACGTCGTTGAAGAGCCGTTCCGGGTCGAGCACGCAGTCGACCTGGCACCAGTCCCGCCAGGAGCGGGCCAGGGTGCGCAGCGCGGAGGTCTTGCCGGTGCCCGGCGGGCCGTGCAGCAGGAGCAGCCGCCCCGCGATGTCGTCGGGGGTGACCTTCATCAGCCGGTCCATGGCGGTGGCCACCGGCGCCGTGTAGTTGCCCCGCACCTCGTCCCAGCTCCCGGCGGTGATCTGCCGGGTGGTGCGGTGCGGGCCGCGGCGCGGGGAGACGTACCAGAAGCCCATCGTCACGTTGTCGGGCTGGGGTTCGGGTTCGTCGACGGCGCCGTCGGTGGCCAGCTCGAGGACGCTCCTGGCCAGTTCCGGGGTGTTGGCGGTGACCGTGACGTCGGCGCCGCGGTTCCACCGCGAGACGAGCAGCGTCCAGCCGTCGCCCTCGGCGAGAGTGGCGCTGCGGTCGTCGTCGCGGGCGGCGCGCAGCACCGAGGCGCCCGGGGGCAGCAGGCTCGCCCCCGCCTTGACGCGTTCCAGGGTGGTGCTGTGCGAGTACGGCTGCTCGCCGGTCGCGAAGCGGCCGAGGAACAGCGCGTCGACCACGTCCGACGGGGAATCGCTGTCGTCGACGTTGAGCCGGATCGGCAGCGCGGACTCGGGGTTGGCGGACATGGCCCCATGATCCGGCACCGGGGGGTCCGGCGCACCAGGGTTTCGCGTCCGTCCCCCTGCCGGTGGCGCACCGGCCCCCGCCGGTGGTGAAACGGGAGCTGACGTGCGCTCAAGGAGCCGCCCGGCGCATGTGAATTCATTGGATCAAGTTGGCATGAACACTTCCGATGGGAGGGGCGGGGCTGCTACCACGGACTCGGTAGACCGGGCGGAGGTCCCGCCGGTCGGTCCTTGGGAGGTTCCATGAAGCTGTCCAGACTCGCGGCGCTCTCGTCCTCGCTCCTGCTCGGCGCCGTACTCGCGCTGACCGGGGCGGCCACCGCCAGCGCCGCGACGTCCGTCCAGGGCGTCGACTACGTCGCGCTCGGCGACTCGTACTCCTCCGGCGTCGGCTCGGGCAGCTACGACAGTGCCAGCGGCAACTGCAAGCGCAGCAGCAAGGCGTACCCCGCCCTCTGGGCCGCCGCCAACGCGCCCGCCTCGTTCTCCTTCGCCGCCTGTTCCGGCGCCCGCACGGGCGACGTGAAGTCCGGTCAGCTCGGCCCGCTCAGCTCCGCCACCGATCTGGTCTCGATCTCCATCGGGGGCAACGACGCGGGCTTCGCCGATGTCATGACGACCTGTGTCCTCCAGTCCGAGGCCACCTGTCTCAGCCGGATCGCCACGGCCCGCAGCTTCGTCGACACCACCCTGCCCGGCAATCTCGACTCGGTGTACACGGCGATCCGTGCCAAGGCGCCGTCCGCCCGGGTCGTCGTTCTCGGCTACCCGCGCTTCTATCAGCTCGGCGGCAGCTGCGTCGTCGGCCTGAGCGACAAGGTGCGCTCCGCGATCAACTCGGCGTCGGACTACCTCAACGCCGCCACCGCCAAGCGCGCCGCCGACCACGGCTTCACCTACGCCGATGTCGCGGGGAAGTTCAGCGGTCACGAGATCTGCTCCGGGAGTGCCTGGCTGCACAGCGTCAACTGGCTGAACATCGGAGAGTCCTACCACCCCACCGCCACCGGCCAGGCCAGCGGCTACCTGCCCGCCTTCAGGTCGGCGGCCTGACCCCGGCGGCGGGCGGCGGGCCCCGGTGGGCCGGGGCCTCCTGCCCGTCGTTGCGGGAACCTGTGCCGGGTCGCGGCCGGAATTTCGTCGTCCGCTTCCTTTCCGTCCAGGTAGCCCGGAAATCGGGTGGATTCCTGAGCGGGGGTCAACCTCCGTATGCGCGTGCGTAATCCCGTCACCGGGATGCACGAGTCCCCTCGCGGGACGATAGGGTTAACCTGCCCGGGTCGGGTGCCCTCGTACGGGTGGGGAGTGACATGGAACAGATAGCGATGCGGAGCAGGCCGCGTGTGCCTGCCATCACCTGCGGTAGTGGTGCGACGAGTTCGCGCCTCGACCGCCATCTCGCGGTGCTCGGCGGCCCCGCCCTGCCGCAGCGGGAGACCGCGGAGGCGACGTCGTTGATGCGCGAGCTCACCTCGCGCGATGCCGCCCGCCACCACCGGAGCAAGAGCGCGCGGGTCTCGCTCTTCGCGCCGCTGCGGCGGCTGAGGCGCTCGCTCTTCGGCAGCCGCCACTGATCGACGAGCCGTTACGACCGCCCGCGGGCGGTCGCCCGATCTCGGCGCAGCGCTGCCGTCCGCCCTCCCGTCATCCCCGGGGCGCACGGCAGCGTTTCGCTGTGTTCACGCGGCCCGGCGCGGTGGTGCCGAAGCGCTTCCGGGCCATGTGCACGTCCGCGCGGGGGCCGGACGCGGCGGCGCGGGCCGGGGGCCTTCCCGGAACCGGGCTCCTCGGCCGGGCAGCGCCCTGGAC
>NZ_JBHJQP010000190.1:0-15029 GCF_042262625.1 Streptomyces sp. NPDC056347
CGCACCCCTTCGAATCGAGGGGTGCGGGCCCGCGCCGTCTGTGCGGTGCCGCCGCGACTGCTCGCCGGAGCGATCAGAGGCGATCAGGCGTGTTCGGACGCGATCAGGCGCCGAGGATCTCGCGAGCGAGCTTGGCGGTCTCGGTCGGCGTCTTGCCGACCTTCACGCCGGCGGCCTCGAGGGCCTCCTTCTTCGCCTGGGCGGTGCCGGAGGAGCCGGAGACGATGGCGCCCGCGTGGCCCATGGTCTTGCCCTCGGGGGCGGTGAAGCCCGCGACGTAACCGACGACCGGCTTGGTGACGTTGGCCTTGATGAAGTCGGCCGCACGCTCCTCGGCGTCGCCGCCGATCTCGCCGATCATCACGATCAGGTCGGTCTCGGGGTCGGCCTCGAACGCCGCGAGGGCGTCGATGTGCGTCGTGCCGATGACCGGGTCGCCACCGATGCCGACGGCGGACGAGAAGCCGATGTCACGGAGCTCGTACATCATCTGGTAGGTCAGCGTGCCGGACTTGGACACGAGACCGATGCGGCCGGGCTTGGTGATGTCGCCCGGGATGATGCCGGCGTTGGACTGGCCGGGGGTGATCAGGCCGGGGCAGTTCGGACCGATGATCCGGGTCTTGTTGCCCTTCGACGTGGCGTACGCCCAGAAGGCGGCCGAGTCGTGGACGGCGATGCCCTCGGTGATGACGACCGCGAGGGGGATCTCGGCGTCGATCGCCTCGATGACGGCGGACTTGGCGAAGGCCGGCGGCACGAAGAGGACGGACACGTCCGCGCCGGTCTTCTCCATCGCCTCGGCGACGGTCCCGAAGACGGGGACCTCGGTGCCGTCGAAGTCGACGGAGGTGCCGGCCTTGCGCGGGTTCACGCCGCCGACGATGTTGGTGCCGTCACCGAGCATGAGCTTGGTGTGCTTCATACCGGTGGCGCCGGTCATCCCCTGGACGATGACCTTGCTGTCCTTGGTGAGGAAGATAGCCATGGTGTTGGAGTCCTCGTCCCTTACTTCGCGGCCGCGGCGAGCTCGGCGGCCTTGTCGGCCGCGCCGTCCATGGTGTCCACGCGCTGAACGAGCGGGTGGTTGGCGTCGGAGAGGATCTTGCGACCCAGCTCCGCGTTGTTGCCGTCGAGGCGCACGACCAGCGGCTTGGTGACGTCCTCGCCCTTGGACTTGAGGAGCTCCAGCGCCTGCACGATGCCGTTGGCGACCTCGTCGCACGCGGTGATGCCACCGAAGACGTTGACGAAGACGGACTTGACGTCCGGGTCGCCGAGGATGATCTCCAGGCCGTTCGCCATGACCTCGGCGGAGGCACCGCCACCGATGTCGAGGAAGTTGGCGGGCTTCACGTTGCCGTGGTTCTCACCGGCGTACGCGACGACGTCCAGGGTCGACATGACCAGACCGGCGCCGTTGCCGATGATGCCGACCTCGCCGTCGAGCTTGACGTAGTTGAGGTTCTTGGCCTTGGCGGCGGCCTCGAGCGGGTTGGCCGCGGCCTTGTCCTCGAGGGCCTCGTGCTCGGGCTGGCGGAAGTCGGCGTTCTCGTCGAGCGAGACCTTGCCGTCCAGCGCGAGGATGTCACCGGAGGCGACCTTGGCGAGCGGGTTCACCTCGACGAGGAGCGCGTCCTCGGCGACGAAGGTGTCCCACAGCGTCACCATGACCTCGGCGACCTTCTCGGCGACCTCGGCCGGGAACTTCGCCTGGGCGACGATCTCGCGGGCCTTCTCGATCGTGACGCCCTCTACGGCGTTGACCGGGACCTTCGCGAGGGCCTCGGGGGTCTTCTCCGCGACCTCCTCGATGTCCATGCCGCCCTGCACCGAGGCCATGGCCAGGAAGGTGCGGTTGGTCCGGTCGAGGAGGTACGAGACGTAGTACTCCTCGAGGATCTCCGGCGCGGTCTCGGCGATCATCACCTTGTGGACCGTGTGGCCCTTGATGTCCATGCCGAGGATGTCGGTCGCGCGGGCGACCGCCTCGTCGGGGGTGGCGGCCAGCTTGACGCCACCGGCCTTGCCGCGGCCGCCGACCTTCACCTGTGCCTTGACGACCGACTTGCCGCCCAGCCGCTCGGTCGCCTCGCGGGCCGCCTCAGGCGTGTCGATGACTTCACCGGCCAGCACCGGTACACCGTGCTTGGCGAAGAGGTCCCTCGCCTGGTACTCGAACAGGTCCACGCGCGTCCGTCCCTTTATCAATGGTCTCGCGGTTGGTTTTCTGCGTGGGCGTGCCGCGAGGGGCAAACGTGACTGCTCTGTCACCAGGAAGGCGCACACGGTGAACCCGGTACGCGGCATGTCCATCTCGCAGGTTATCCCCGAGGCCCGCAGGACCCTAAATCACAGATAGCGGCTGAGCGGTGATTACGGTCACAGACCCCCGCCGCGTCCGGGGGCCGCCGGGCGGTCCGGGGCCGTGCGGGGCGGGGCCCGCGCCGGGCGGGCCGCGGTCAGGGGCCGGTCGCCTTGTCCGGTACGGGGAGCGGCCGCTTCTCGATGGCGGCCGCCATCACCTCGGGGAAGAGGTCCGGGGTGCAGGCGAAGGCCGGTGTGCCGAGGGCGCCGAGCGCCGCCGCGTGGTCGCGGTCGTAGGCGGGCACTCCTTCGTCGGAGAGCGCCAGCAGGGTGACGAACTGCACGCCGGAGGCCTTCATCGCGGCGACCCGCTTCACCATCTCGTCACGTATCCCGCCCTCGTAGAGATCGCTGATCAGCACGACCACGGTGTCGGCCGGGCGGGTGATCCTCGACTGGCAGTAGGCCAGCGCGCGGTTGATGTCGGTGCCGCCGCCGAGCCGGGTGCCGAAGAGGACGTCGACGGGGTCGTCGAGCTGGTCGGTGAGGTCGACGACCGCCGTGTCGAAGACGACGAGCCTGGTCCGCAGGGTGCGCATGGAGGCGAGCACGGCACCGAAGACGGAGGCGTGGACCACCGAGGCGGCCATCGACCCCGACTGGTCGACGCAGAGAATGACGTCCTTCGCCACGGACCGGGCGGCCCGCCCGTGGCCGATGAGCCGTTCGGGTACGACGGTGCCGTGCTCGGGGAGGTAGTTCCTGAGGTTGGCCCGGATGGTGCGGTCCCAGTCGATGTCGCGGTGACGGGGCCGGTCGGTCCTGGCCGAACGGTCGAGCGCGCCGGTGAGCGTGGCCCGGGTGCGGGAGGCGAGCCGCTTCTCCAGGTCCTCGACGACCTTGCGCACGACCGCTCTCGCGGTCTCCTTCGTCGTCTCGGGCATGGCCTTGCCGAGCGAGAGCAGCGTGCCCACGAGGTGGACGTCGGCCTCGACGGCCTCCAGCATCTCCGGCTCCAGGAGCAGCGTGGCCAGGCCGAGCCGGTCGATCGCGTCGCGCTGCATGACCTGGACCACGGAGGTGGGGAAGTACGTACGGATGTCGCCGAGCCAGCGGGCGACGGAGGGGGCCGAGGCACCGAGCCCGGCCGAGCGGCCGGCCCTGCCCCGGGGGCCGGGCCGGCCCCCGTCGCCGTAGAGCGCGCTCAGCGCGGCGTCCATCGCGGCGTCGCGGCCGGTGAGGGCGCGGCCGGTGCTCTCGGCACTGTCCCCGCCCAGGACCAGCCGCCAGCGGCGCAGCCGCTCGTCGCCGGCCGGGCCGGGTGGGGCGGTTGGGGCGGTCGGGGCAGCCGGGCCCGTTGGGGTGGTGCGCGGTGCGGTGCGCGGTGCGGTGCCGGTTTCGGTGGTGGTGGTGCCGGTCGTGCGCGTGGTCGTCGTCATGCCGTCGCCCCCAGCGGTTCCTCGGTGCCGGTGTCGGTGTGCGTGCCGGTGTCGGTGCGGTCGGTATGCGTGCCGGTGCGGTCGGTGTGCGTGCCGGTGCTGCCGGTGTGTGCACCGGCACGGGCTCCGAGCAGCAGGAGCAGCACCTCCTCGGCCGCGTCCGCCCTGGCCGTGTCCAGGCCCGGCCCGAATCCGGGCACGGTCGCCCCGGCGCCCGCCGCTCCCCCGGGCCCCGAGGCGGACGGGCCGCGCCGCACCAGCTCGCCCAGGGTGCGCCGGACGCCCGGCTCGTACGCGGAGAAGGTGCGCCGCAGCAGGGGCAGCACATCGTCGAAGAGGTCGGCGGGCACGCCGGTGAGCCAGGCGTCGATCAGGCCGAGCAGCCGCTCGTCGTGGACGAGCAGCATGCCGCCGCCCGCCGCCCCGCCTACGAAGCCCTCGATCCACGCCGCGGCGTCGGCCGGGGGTGTGCCGGGCGAGAGGGCGAGGCCCATCAGCCGGGCCGCGTCGTCCTCCGGGAGCCGCCCCTCGTCGAGCAGCAGGCGGGTGGCGCGGCCCCGGACGACCCCGGCGACCGTGTCCCGGGCGGCGAGCCGGTGCAGTACGGCCGTCCAGCGCTCGCGCAGCCCGCCCGCGGCCGCCTCCGCGTGGGCGGAGGCGGGGAGGGGGGCGGTGCCGCTGAGCAGGCCGATCGCGGTGTGCACGCCGTCGACGCGGCCGCGCATGGTGTCGGCGCCCTCGGCGTCGAGCCCGGTGCAGGCCGGGGGCAGCCCGACGCAGATCCGCTCGGCGAGCCCGGCCGCGACCTCGCCGAGTGCCGCGGTGTCCGTGGACCGCACGTCGCCGTAGCGCAGGGTGCGGGCGAGGGCGGGCAGGGCCTCGGCGAGGCGGCCGACGTCGGCGTCGAGCGCGGCGCGGTCGGCGAGGGCCCGCATCACGCCGGGCAGCGCGTCGGGCAGCCCGGCGAGCAGGCACTGCTCGGCCAGCTCGGTGATCTCCGCGAGCGCGGTCGCCGAGGCGGCCAGGGACTCCGCTCTCGCGGTCGCGGCCGAGAGCACGGTGGTGCCCCAGGTGCCCGCCTCCGCGACCTGTACGTACAGCTCGGGCTCCCAGCGCAGCCGCCAGCTCTCCCGGAAGGTGCCGGTGCTCGCCCGGCCTGCGGTGGGCTCGCCCCAGCCGACGCCGAGGACGCGGAGGCGGTGGAGCAGTCGGCTGCGGGCCGCGTCGTTGTCCTTGCGCAGGTCGAGCTCCAGCTCCCGCTCCGGCGCCTCCGGTTTGAGCCGCAGCGCGCGCTGCCGGCGGGTCAGGTCGCGCTGGAGGGGGACGACGGGGGCGTCGTCCGGGACCTCGCCGAGGGTCTCTCCGACGACCAGCCGGTCCTGGACGAGCGCGAGCGGGATGTCGGAGCCGTCGCACATCACGGCCCGGACGGCGTCGGTCGTCTCGCTCAGCCCGGCGAGCGGACGGCCGCGCAGCGCGGCCAGGGTCGCGGCGAGCCGGACGGCCTCGATGACATGGGCGGACGAGACGAACCGGTCTTCGTCGCGAAGGAGTCCGGCGACCTTCGTCATCCACCGCTCGACCGGGCGGTCCGGGGCCTCGAAGAGGTGGCCGTACCAGCCGGGCGCGTCGACGCCCGCCCCGTAGCCGCTCCGGCGGGCGAGCCGACGGTGCGACCAGGGCACCCAGGTCAGCTCGGCCCTGGCCTTGGGCAGGCCCCTGAGTAGGGCGCGGTCGGCGGTGAGCGTGGTCCGCGCGGCGAGCGCGGGGACGTGCCAGGCGCCGCAGACCACCGCGACGTCCTCACCGAACTCCTTGACGGCCTTGCGGAGTTGGATGCGCATGTGTGCTTCGCGTACGGCGTCGCGGGGGTGGCCGCCGTCCCCGTACGCCTCGCGCAGCGCGCCCATCGCCTCGGCGAGCACCGTGAACGGGGCCCGGGCGTCGGCGGCTTCGCGGCCCTCGGTGCGGTGCTCGACGGCATCCTCCCACCAGCGCTCCGGGTCGTCGTAGCCCGCCGTCGCGGCGAGCACCCCGATCGGGTCGACCGGGGCGCGCGTGGCCGGGTCCCCGGTGCCGTCCTCCGTACCGGCCCCGGCCCGGGCCGTGCCGGTGTCGGCCGCGCGGGCCTCGTCCCGCGTCATGGCCAGGGAGTGCGCCGCCGGAAGGTCGACGAACCGGACCTCGGCACCGTGCTCCAGGGCCCAGCGCAGGGCGACCCATTCGGGCGAGAACGCGGCCATCGGCCAGAACGCCGCCTGCCCCGGGTCGTCGACGACATGGGCGAGCAGCGCGATCGGCGGCCGCATCCGCTCGTCGGCGGCCAGCGGCAGCAGCGCGTCGGCCTCCGGGGGGCCTTCGATCAGCACGGCACGCGGGCGCGCGGCGTCCAGCGCCGCCCGGACGGCCCGGGCGGAGCCGGGTCCGTGGTGCCGCACCCCCAGCAGCAGTGGCCCCGGGGGCCGCTCCGCCCCGGTCATGCGGAGACCTCGCGGCAGGCGCGGTAGAAGTCCTTCCACCCGTCCCGTTCCCGGACCACCGTCTCCAGATACTCCTGCCAGACCACGCGGTCGGCCGCCGGGTCGCGGACGACCGCGCCGAGGATGCCCGCCGCCACGTCCCCGGGGCGCAGCACCCCGTCCCCGAAGTGCGTGGCGAGGGCGAGGCCGTTGGTGACGACGGAGATGGCCTCGGCCGTGGACAGCGTGCCGGAGGGGGACTTGAGTCTGGTGCGGCCGTCCGTGGTGACGCCGTCGCGCAGTTCGCGGAAGACCGTGACGACGCGGCGGATCTCGGCCGCGCCGTCGGGTGCGGCCGGGAGGTCGAGCGAGCGGCCTATCTGGTCGACCCGGCGGGACACGATGTCGACCTCGGCGTCCGGTGTGGCGGGCAGCGGGAGCACGACGGTGTTGAAGCGGCGGCGCAGCGCGCTGGACAGCTCGTTGACCCCGCGGTCGCGGTCGTTGGCGGTGGCGATGACATTGAATCCGCGGACCGCCTGGACCTCCTGGCCCAGTTCGGGGACGGGGAGCGTCTTCTCGGACAGGATCGTGATGAGCGAGTCCTGCACGTCGGCGGGGATGCGGGTCAGCTCCTCGACGCGCGCGGTCATGCCCTCGGACATGGCACGCATCAGCGGGCTGGGCACCAGGGCCTCGCGGCTGGGGCCGTGCGCGAGGAGCCGGGCGTAGTTCCACCCGTAGCGGACGGCCTCCTCGGGGGTGCCCGCGGTGCCCTGGACGAGGAGAGTCGAGTCTCCGCTGACGGCGGCGGCCAGGTGCTCCGACACCCAGGTCTTGGCCGTGCCGGGGACACCGAGGAGCAGCAGGGCCCGGTCGGTGGCGAGGGTGGTGACGGCGACCTCGACGAGGCGGCGCGGGCCCACGTACTTGGGTGTGATCACGGTGCCGTCGGGCAGTGTGCCGCCGAGCAGATAGGTGGCGACGGCCCACGGGGAGAGCCGCCAACGGGCGGGGCGCGGGCGGTCGTCGGCCGCGGCGAGGGCCTTCAGCTCGTCGGCGAAGGCGTCCTCGGCATGCGGACGGAGAGCCTGTGTGCCGACGGTGGCAGTGGTTTCGGACACGGTCGTGGATCCCCCCTCCGGGTCGGTCGACCCGATGCGCTTCCCACCGTGCACCACGGCACTGACAATCGGCCCCGGCCGGGGCCCCGCCCCGGATCCCCGGCGCGAGTACCCCCGCCCGAGACCCCCACCCGAGGCCCGGGGCCGACCGACCCGGCGACCGTCGGCGTACGGTCAGCCGACCGCCGGCGACACGGCCACGCAGCCGCCCGCGGCGAGCATGCCCTTCCCCTTCGCCTCCTTGATCACCTCGCCCTTGTACGTGATCGAGCAGGTGACCTCGGCCCCGTCCGCGTCGAGGACGATCGGGGTGACGCCGGGCGGCGTGATCCCGCGCAGGGTGACGGTCTTCCGCCAGGGCAGCGTGGGCGATTCGACCTTCTCGATCTTCGGGTCCATGGCCTTGCCGCCGTCGACGTGGAACTGGATCTCGTCGACGCCCGAGCCGGTGACCTCGTAGGTGACCTCGTACTTCTCGTCCACCACCGCGTCCACGGCCTCGTCGACCGTCCTGTCGACCGCCTTGTCCGCCTTCTCGGCGGTGCCGGAGCAGGCGGTGAGCCCCAGACCGAGTCCGAGGACGGCGGCAGCGCAGGCGGCAGAACGGGCCGCGGTGCGAACACTGCGAGTGGTGCGAACGGTGTGGTTCATGTGGCTGATCCCCCCGGATCGATGAGTCCGACTGTCCGCAGAGAATCGCAAAGGAGAGGTAAAGTCAAGAGGCGTGCGTGACGGCGAATCAGCAGGTCAGCGTGATTGTCAGTGGGGCGTTCTACGGTCGTTGCCATGCTGCTATCTCACGGGGGAGAACCCGCGCGCACCGATGGCCCGGTCGCGCGCTGGACGGTGGAGCAGGTACTGGCCCTCGCTCCTGACGACGCGTCGCGCAGGGCGGGGTCGGAACTGGGTGCGGCCGGCCCCTGGTCGGGCGGCGGCCGCGACGCCGCGGGGGCGGTGTGGGGGCTGTGCGGGGGAAGCGGAAGCACGCCGTACCGGACGGTGGTCGACACCACCGGCCCCGCGTACCGGTGCAGTTGCCCGAGCCGGAAGTCTCCGTGCAAGCACGCGCTGGGCCTGCTGCTGGTGTGGGTGTCGGACGTGTCGGCGCTGCCCGAGTGCGCGGTGCCGGACTGGGCGGGCGAGTGGCTGACGGGGCGTCGCGAGCGGGCGGCGGGAGGGCCCTCGACGGCGGAACGACTCGCGGCGGGCGGCGCCCGGGCCGCGGGCCCGGCCGATCCGGAGGCTGCCGGACGGCGGGCCGAGCGCCGCGCCGAGCGGATCACCGGCGGTGCCCTGGAGCTGGAGGAGCGGCTGGCCGATCTGCTGCGCGGAGGCCTGGCGGCGGCCGGTCAGCCGGGCCACGCGTTCTGGGAGGAGACGGCGGCCCGCATGGTCGACGCCCAGGCCCCGGGGCTCGCGGCCCGGGTGCGGGAGCTGGGCGCCGTCCCGGCCTCCGGCCCGGACTGGCCGGTGCGGCTGCTGGAGGAGTGCGCCCTGCTGCATCTGCTGGACAGCGCCTGGCTGGGCATCGACCGGCTGCCCGGCCCGCTGGCCGCCACGGTCCGTACGAGGGTGGGGCTGACACCTCCTGCCGAGGGGCCGCCGGTCCGCGACGACTGGCTGGTCCTCGCCCAGTACGACACTCCGGACGGCAGGATCGTCACGCGCCGCATCTGGCTCCACGGAAGACGGACGGGCCGCACGACGCTGCTGCTCTCCTTCGGGGCGGCCGGGCGCTCCCCCGGCCTGGCCCTGCCGGTGGGCGGCACGATCGACGCCGAGCTGACGTTCCACCCGGGCACCGGCCGGCTGCGGGCGGCGCTGGAGGGACAGGCCGGGGCGGCGGAGCCGGGCGGCACGCCCCCGCCGGGCTCCACGGTGACCGAGGCGGTCGCCGCGTACGGCGAGGCCCTGCGGGAGGACCCCTGGCTGGACGCCTGGCCGGTGACGCTGCGCGAGGTCGTACCCGCGCCGTCCGGGGACGGCTGGCAGCTGCTGGACGCGGCGGGCGGGGCGGCGCTGCCCGTGGCCCCGGCCGCCCTGTCACGGCCGGGTCTGTGGAAGCTCGCCGCACTCTCCGGCGGCTCCCCGGTCACGGTCTTCGGCGAGTGCGGCCACCGAGGCTTCGAGCCCTACGCGGCCTGGCCCGCCGACGCCGGTGACGACGCCACGAGCGGGACGGTGGCGCTCGTCTGACGCTGCCGGGAGGACGGGACGACCAGCGGACGGGACGAGCCGCGACCAGTCGACGAGAAGGGGATCACATGCCCGGCACCATCGCATCCACGCCGTGGGAGGAGCTCGTCAGCACGGCGCTCCTCGGCACCGACCGCCGCCCCGCCACCGGAGGCGGCGGGGCCGCCGGACTGCTCGACGAGGCGGCGGTCCACACCGTACGGCGCCGGGCGGGGCTGCTGCCCGCCGCTCCCGCCGCCCGGCCCGATCCGGCGCCCGCCGACCCCCGGCCCGCGCCGCCCCCGGCCGCGCGGCGCAGGCTCGCCCAGCTGCTGGCGGACCGGGCGGCCCCGGGCGGCCCGGGCGGACGGCGCGGGACGGCCCCGGATCTCACGGAGCTGATCCCGCAGTGGCTGGCCATCGCCAACCGGCGGGGGTTCCGGGCCCCGGCCGAGCTGCTGCCCGCCCTGCTCGACGCGGCCAGGGCCCGGACCGACCTGCGGCCCCAGGCACTGGCCTTCGCCGGGCCGCGCGGGCTGTGGCTGGCCGGACTGAACCCCGAGTGGCGTTTCGCCCTGCGCGGCTCGTCCGCCGGCACACCGCACCGTCCCTCGGCGGATTCCGAGGCGGTCGCGCGGCTGTGGGAGGAGGGCCTGTTCGCGGAGCGGGTGGCGCTGCTGGCGGCCGTCCGGGCACACGACCCCGCCGGTGCGCCGGCCCTGCTCGCCACCACCTGGACCACCGAGCGGGCCGAGGACCGGCTGATGTTCCTCGATTCGCTGCGCACCGGGCTCTCCCCGGCGGACGAGCCCTTCCTCGAACAGGCCCTCTCCGACCGCAGTCGCAACGTCCGCTCGACCGCCGCCGAGCTGCTCTCCGCCCTGCCGGAGTCGGCGTTCGCCGCCCGGATGGCGTCCCGGGCGCTGTCCTGCGTGAGCCCGGACCGCACCGGCGACGAGCCGTCGGTGGCCGTGGAGGCACCGCACGAGTGCGACGGCGCGATGGAGCGCGACGGCGTGGTCGCGGTGCCGCCGTCCGGGCGGGGGGAACGGTCGTGGTGGCTGGGCCAGCTCGTCGAGGCGGCCCCGCTCGCCACCTGGCCCGCACGGTTCGGCCACCGCACCGCCCGGGAGATCGTCGCCCTCCCGGTCGCGGACGGCTGGGGCGAGGAGCTGCACGCGGCATGGTGCCGGGCGGCGGTGCGGCAGCGGGACGCCGAGTGGGCCCGCGCGCTGCTCGGCGCACCGTCCGCCCCGCCGTCGAACGGCCCCGGTACGGCGTCGCTGGCCGAGCGCTCGAAGCTCCTCGGCATACTGCCCGCGGCCGAGCGGGCCGGCTGGGTGGCCGGGTTCATCGCCGCGCACGGGCTGTCGGAGGCCTTCCAGCTCCTGGGTGTCTGCCCGACCCCCTGGGCCGGGCCGCTGGGCCGCTCGGTCGTGGACGCCCTGGACATCGCCCGGGACGCGGGCAGCTATCCGTGGAGCTTCAGCGGCGTGATGGGCCTGGCCGAGCGGTGCCTGAACCCGGCGGAGGCGGACCGCCTGGAGGTCCTCACGACCACGCCCGACGAGCCGGAGGACGCCTCGCCGGGCGCGAACGGCTACTGGTCCGAGGCCTTCCAGCGGCTCGTCTCCACGCTGCGGCTGCGCGCCGAGATGGCTGCGGAGCTGACCCCGCCCTGACCCCGGCACCGCCCGGCCCGGACCGGCCCCACCCGGACCCCACCCGGCAGCTCCCGGACGGACCGGACGCGGCCCGCCAGGACCGTCCCGGACGGGCCCGGGAAAAGAGGCTCAGGAAAAAGCCCGGAAAGCGGCCTGGGCAAGGGGCCCGAACAGGCCCCGGCCCGGCCGAACAGGCCCGAACCGGACCCGCCCGAACAGGCTCCGGCCCGGTTCGGTCCGGTCCGGTCGGAGTCAGGCCTCCGAGTGGTGGCGGATGTTCGCGTTGATCCACTCGACGATCGCCGTCGTCGTGGCTCCCGGCGTGAAGATCTCCGCGACGCCCTGCTCCTTCAGCGGAGTGATGTCGTCCTCCGGGATGATGCCTCCGCCGAAGACCTTGATGTCCTCCGCCTCGCGTTCCTTCAGCAGCTCGATCACCTTGACGAAGAGCGTGTTGTGCGCGCCGGAGAGGATCGAGAGGCCGATCGCGTCGGCGTCCTCCTGGATCGCGGTGTCCACGATCTGCTCGGGCGTCTGGTGCAGCCCGGTGTAGATGACCTCCATGCCCGCGTCGCGCAGCGCCCTCGCGATCACCTTGGCGCCGCGATCATGGCCGTCCAGCCCCGGCTTCGCCACCACAACACGGATCGGACCGGTCACACCCATCACTGCCTCCACATGCCTCTCCCGCGCCTGAAGGGCCGGGGATGTGAACGAACGTTATCTACAGCATCCCGCAAGCCGTCGTTTCGCGGAGGGCGGGGAGGGGGAAATCACACAGTGGGACATGTTCACCGGGCGCCGTTCCCGTCTGTACGCGGTACACCTGCCGCGCGGGACCGACCGCCAGGGGAGCCGCGACGAGGTCGCCCGTACCACCGTGCCGTCAGCCGCACGGCGCGGTGGTACGGCCGGCCCGGTCCGCCGGTCCGTCCGTACCGCGCACCGGTGACCGCACAGCCGCCTCCCCCGCCCGTCGAAGCAGGAGGTCGGTCATGAGGGTCCTGCCTTTTCTTCCGCCGCTGCCGCTCCCCCCGCCGCTCGGCCCGGGGCCGCACCCGACCGGACCGTCCGCCGCACTGCTGAAGGCCACCGCCCTGGAGCTGGTGGTCCTCACCGCGCACGTGCTCCTCTACCCCACCGGCATCACCGGCGAGCGGCAGAGCGTGCCGGGCCCCGCCGGACCGTCCGCCGTCCCCGCCGTACCCGGCAGCACCTTCCCCGCCGAAGCCGCCACCCCCGCCCCCTCCCCCGCCCCGCCCGCCGGGGGCGGCGACCATCCGCCGGTCGTCCTGCTGCACGGCTTCATCGACAACCGCTCCGTCTTCGTCCTGCTGCGCCGTTCCCTCGCCCAGCGCGGCCGACGCCATGTGGAATCGCTCAACTACTCACCGCTGACCTGCGACATCCGGACCGCGGCCGAGCTGCTCGGGCGGCACGTCGAGGAGATCTGCGCCCGCACCGGACACCGGGAGATCGACATCGTCGGGCACAGCCTCGGCGGCCTGATCGCCCGCTACTACGTCCAGCGACTGGGCGGTGACCAGCGGGTCCGCACCCTCGTCACGCTCGGCACCCCGCACGGGGGCACCGCCGTCGCCCCGCTGGCGAGCGCCCACCCCATCGTGCGGCAGATGCGCACCGGATCCGCGCCGATCGAGGAGCTGCGCCTGCCCGCGCCCGGCTGCCGCACCCGCTTCGTGAGCTTCTGGAGCGAGCTGGACCGGGTGATCGTCCCCGCCGAGGCCGCCCGCATCGACCACCCGGACCTGGACGCGGAGAACGTACGCGTCACCGGCATCGGCCACCTCGCGCTCCTGGTGCACCCGACCGTGGCCGCCGCGATCCGCCAGGCCCTGGAATCCGGCGATCCGGCCGCCGGAACCATCCCGGACGCGGGAGCGGCGTGACCCCACGGCCCGACAACGGCCCCACGGCACCCAGCGTCACCGCACGACACCTCACCACCCTCAGCAACACCCCGCCGCCCCTCAGCACACCCGACGGAACCTCACCACACCCGGCGGCACCTCACCGCGTCCGGCGGCACCTCACCGCGTTCGGCGACCGAGCGTGACCCCACAAATAGAACGGGTTTCGAACATAAGGCCAAGGGTCTGTGCACAGGCCGCCGAAAGACGGCCGATTGCCCGTTTCCTGAGCTGTCGGCACCCGTCGAAGATTGTCGGCGTCAGGTACCGCCGGGTACAGTCGCGGCCACTGCTCCCCCTGGGTTTCCCCCACCGGACCCCAGAGCACAGGTCCTGCTGCCGAGGCGAGAGAGAAGTTGGTGAACGACCAGCACCCCGACGCCGGGTACGCCGGATACGACAGCGGAACGGCCGGCGGTTTCCACGGCGACCCGCTCTTCGGCTCGTACTCGGGCGCCCACGACGGTACATACGGCAACGGCTACGGCGTCGGCCACACCGACGGGTACAGCGGCTCCTACGACACCACCCAGTGGGACACCGGGGCGCACCCGACGACGTCGTACGACGCCTACGCCCCGTACGCCGCGCAGCCCGAACAGCAGCACTACGCCGAGCCGCAGTACACGACAGGACCGGCCTACGGGGCCACGGCCTACGGGACGGCCGCCGACTACGGCACGGACACGGCCTCCACCGCCGTCTTCCCCGGCATCCCGGCCCAGGGCGGCTCCCCGGAGAGCACCGGCCAGTGGGACACCGGCAGCTGGTCCACGGACGGCCACTGGGCCATGAACGACGCGGCGATGAACAGCACGGCCGCGTACGACACCGGCGCCTACGACGCCACCGCCTGGAGCAATGGCGCCGCGCCCGAGCCCGCGTTCGAGCCCGCGTTCGATCAGCAGCTGACGCAGACGATGGAGACCGCACGGCTCCCGCACGAGGCGCACGAGGCGGACGGCGCACACGGCGACTACGCGGAGCACGACGACTACGCGGAGCACGAGACGCACGCCGCCCGGGCCGCCTCGTACGAGCCCTACCTGACCGACGGTCCGGACGGCGCGCCCGAGCCGGAGGGCGCCGAGCTCGCGTCCGGTCCGCGCCGCTCCCCCAGCCGCCCGGCCACCCGTGGCGGTGGCCGCAGCCGGCGCCGTACGCCCGCGAAGCGTTCCGCGCTGCTGACCGTCGCCATCCCCTCCGCCTGCGTGATGAGCGTGGCCGGGATCGCCGCGGCCTCCGTCGGCGGGCTCGGCGGCGAGGACAAGAAGGACGAGACCACGGCACTGGCGGCGGCCGACTCCGTCAAGCCCGCCGAGGCCAACAACAAGCTGGACACCCAGCTCGCCAACCTGAGCGCCGACGCGGAGAACTTCGCCGACCGCGCCAGCCGCACCCAGGAGCGCATCGACCTGCGCGAGCGGCAGGCCGCCGAGAAGAAGAAGCGCGAGGAGGAGGCCGCCCGCAAGGAGGCCATGCGCCCCAAGTTCGTGCTCCCCGTGAAGCAGCACGGACTCAGCGCGTACTTCGGCCAGGCGGGCGTCAACTGGATGTCCGTGCACACCGGCATCGACTTCCCGGTGCTGGAGGGCACGCCCGTGATGGCCGCGACGGACGGCACCGTGCGCACCCAGCTGAACAGCGCATACGGCATCATGGCGATCGTGACCATGGCCGACGGCACGGAGACCTGGTACTGCCACCTCAGCAGCACCCGGATCCGCTCGGGCCCGGTCAAGGCCGGTGACGTCATCGCGTACTCGGGCGACACCGGTAACTCGACCGGTCCGCACCTGCACTTCGAGGTCCGGCCCGGCGGCGGCGCCGCGGTGAACCCGCTGCCGTGGCTGCGCGACCACGGCGTCAACCCGACCTGAGCCGAAACGCGGAGGGGGCCCGAGCACAAACGCGCCGGCCCCCACCAGTC
>NZ_JBHJQP010000191.1:0-15025 GCF_042262625.1 Streptomyces sp. NPDC056347
GGGCAGCGCTCCCCCGCCCCCGCACGGCCACGCCTCAGGGCCGCAGGAAGTCGCGGGCGAGCGCCTCGGACGCGCGTTCCAGCAGGGGGCCCGCCTGGGCCATGGAGACCGCCGGGTCCGGCTCCAGGTCGGTCAGGGCGTACGCGCGCCGGATGCCCGCCGTCTCCAGGGCCTGCTGTGTCAGGGCCAGCCGGCCGCAGACCGCCACGACCTCGACCCCGGCCGCGCGGGCGGCGGCCGCCACCCCGGCCGGTGCCTTGCCGTGCAGGGTCTGCTCGTCGAGCGAGCCCTCCCCGGTGATCACCAGGGTGGCCCGGGCCAGCGCCGGGGCGAAGCCCAGGACGTCGAGCATGACCTCGATGCCGGGGCGGAACCGGGCGCCGAGGGCGACCAGTGCCCCGTAGCCGATGCCGCCGGCCGCTCCGGCGCCGGGCAGCTCCGCGTGCTCCGGGCCGAGGACCGAGGCGTAGTGGGCGAGCGCGGCGTCGAGGACCGCGATGTCGTCCTCGGTCGCGCCCTTCTGCCTGCCGTAGACCTCGGGGGCGCCCTTCGGGCCGGTCAGCGGGTTGTCCACGTCGCTGGCGAGAATCAGGTCCACCTCGGCCAGCCGTGGGTCGAGGCCGGACAGGTCCGCCTCGGCCAGCGCGGCCAGCCCGCCGCCGCCGGGGCCGACCGGCTTGCCGTCGGCGTCCAGGAAGCGGGCCCCGAGCGCGGCCAGCATGCCCGCGCCGCCGTCCGTCGTCGCACTGCCGCCGACGCCGAACACGATCGTCCGGGCACCCGCGTCGAGCGCGGCGGCGAGCAGCTCGCCGGAGCCGTACGTCGTGGCCGTGAGCGGGGCGAACACCCCCGCCGGCAGGTGCTGGAGGCCCGAGGCCTCGGCCATCTCCACGACCGCCGTGGTCCCGCGCAGCGCGTACGCGGCGGTCACCGGCTCCCCCAGCGGTCCGGTCACCCGGGCCTCGCGGCGCTCGAATCCGGCGGCCACCGCCGCCGCCACCGTGCCGTCGCCGCCGTCCGCCACGGGCAGGGTCTCGACCCGGACTCCGGGGACGGCCCGCCGCAGCCCGGCCGTGACCCGCTCCGCGACCTGCACGGCCGTGAGCGAGCCCTTGAACTTGTCCGCCGCGACGAGCACGCGTGCGGTCTCCATCACTGCTCCGTCCGCCACCTTGCATCCCTTGCTCTCGAACAGGCAGTCGCGCCGCCCCGAACCCTATCCGCAGCGGATACCCCCTGCCCAGAGCCGTCGTCGCCCCGGCTTCGCCCGGCCACTACGCTGCTCGCGTGACCACCAGTGACTACCTCACGTACATCGCCGGTCTCCCCCGGGTGCTGGCCGCCGCGGCCACGCTGTTCCGGGACGAGCGGGGGCGGCTGCTGATCGTCGAACCGAACTACCGGAAGGGCTGGGCGGTGCCGGGCGGAACGGTCGAGTCCGACCAGGGCGAGGGCCCCCGGCAGGCGGCCCGGCGCGAGACGGCGGAGGAGATCGGGCTCGATCTGCCGCCGGGGCGGCTGCTCGCCGTGGACTGGACGCGCGGGCCGAACCGCCCGCCGATCGCCGCGTACCTCTACGACGGCGGGGTGCTGGACGCGGCGCAGCTGGGGGCGATCCGGCTCCAGGAGGAGGAACTGCTGTCCTGGCGGCTGGTGGAGCCCGGGGAGCTCGACCGCTATCTGCTCGGTCCGCTCGCGACGCGGGTGCGGGCGGCGCTGGAGGCGCTCGGTCGCGGCGACGGCCCGGTCGAGCTGGAGGACGGCCGGCCGGTGGACGTCTGACCGTCCGGCCTGGGCGGAGCCCGCGCGTGAATCCCCCCATCGCCGTACACGACGCGAATTCCCGCTGTGTCCCGTTGTGCTGACAGGCCGTCAGCTGGTAGTCCGGTCGACGGCTGCCGGACTCGGGCGTTCACGTGGCATTGGTCCGCCGTGCACGCCGGACCGGCATCATCCGGACTCCACGAGAGCGGAGGGATCATGCGTACGCACACGGGACACCCCGGCGGGCGGCTGGCCGCGGCCGTCGCGGCACTGGCCTGCACCGCGGTCGTCGCCACCGCGTCCACGGCGCTCGCCCAGCCGGCACCGGCCACCGCCCGCGCCGCCCGCGCCGCGCTGCCGTCGTCGGTCGACGGCGGCGCCTGGCAGTCCGGCCATGTCCAGGGCATGGCCATCGACCGCCGCAAGGGATTCATGTACTTCTCGATGACCAATCTGCTGGTCAAGACGGACCTCACGGGCAAGCCTGTCGGCTCGGTCACCGGCTTCACCGGCCACCTCGGCGATCTGGACTTCAACGAGAAGGACGGCCGGGTCTACGGCTCGCTGGAGTACAAGGAGGCGAAGTCCTTCTACATCGCGATCCTCGACGTCGACCGCATCACCCGGATGGACATGGACGCGCAGTCCACGGGGGTCGTCTCGACCGTCTACCTCAGGGAGGTCGTGAAGGACTTCACCGCCGACATGAACGGTGACGGCGTCTTCGACGGCGACACCGGCGACACGCCCGACCACCGCTACGGCTGCAGCGGCATCGACGGCGTGGCGTTCGGCCCGGCCTTCGGCGACCGCCGCGGCAAGCGCGCCGGGACGCGGCTGACCGTGGCGTACGGCGTGTACGCCAACACCGGCCGCACGGACAACGACCACCAGGTACTGCTCCAGTACGACATCTCCCGGTGGAAGAGGTACGAGCGCCCGCTCACCGAGTCGGCCCCGCACACCAGCGGGCCCGCCCGCGTGGGCGGCAAGTTCTTCGTGTACACCGGGAACACCACGTACGGCGTGCAGAACCTGGAGTACGACGGGCACAGCGGCAACTGGCTGATGGCCGCGTACAAGGGCACCAAACCCGGATTCCCCAACTACTCGGTCTTCGCCGTGGACGGGGCGCGCGAGCCGGTGCGCGGACCGGTGCGCGGGCAGCGGCGCCCGGAGCGCGGCCTGCTGCTGCCGCTGCTGCGCGCGGGCGCGCACGACGCGGCGACCGGCACGTACGGCTGGCCCGCCCCGGGCCAGTACGGGCAGTACGGGTTGGTCTCGCTGGACGACGGACGGTTCTACGTGGCGCGCAGCGGCACGGTCCAGGACGGCGGGGTCACCAGGCAGACCGCCCGTGCCGTGCTGAACACCTGGACGGGGCTCACCCCGTCACCGTTCACCCCCGTCGCCTGACGTCCGGGGGAAATCGCCTCGCGGGGGCCGCCCGGCGCCGCTTAGGCTCGCGGCATGACTCTGGTCGCGATCCTCAGCGGTGCCGGGATTTCCACGGACTCCGGCATTCCCGACTACCGCGGGCCGAACGGGCTGTGGCGCAAGGACCCGGAGGCGGAGAAGCTCGTCACGTACGACTTCTACATGGCCGATCCGGAGATCCGCCGCCGCTCCTGGCAGATGCGCCGGACCAGCGCCACCTGGGCCGCCGAGCCGAACGCGGCGCACCGGGCGGTGGCCGAGCTGGAGCGGTCCGGCACCCCGGTCCGGGTGATCACGCAGAACGTGGACGGACTGCACCAGCTCGCCGGGGTGCCCGCGCGCAAGGTCCTGGAGCTGCACGGGACCGCGCGCGAGGTGGTGTGCACCGGCTGTCACGCCAGGTCGTCGATGGACGAGGCGCTGGCCCGGGTGGAGGCCGGTGAGGCCGATCCGCCGTGCACGGTCTGCGGCTCCGTCCTGAAGTCGGCCACGGTCATGTTCGGCGAGCGGCTCGATCCGGTGGTGCTGGGCGACGCGATGGCGATCGCGAAGGGCTGCGATCTGTTCATCGCGGTGGGTACGACCCTCCAGGTGCAGCCCGCCGCCTCGCTGGCCGGGATCGCGGTGGAGCACGGGGCGCGGCTCGTCGTGGTGAACGCGGAGCCGACGCCGTACGACGGGCTGGCCGAGGAGATCATCCGGGAGCCGATCGGTACGGCGCTGCCCGCGCTGCTGCGGCGGCTGGCCCCGCAGGGCGGTTGAGGTACAGTGGGCGGCTGCGAAGGGGAGTAGCCCCGCGAACCGGTCGTCGACACACTGGAACCCCCGGGTTCCCGGTGGCCGGGCCCGTGGATGAACGCGGGCGGGCGAGACCTTCGGTCAGGTATGACACGCCCGCACCCGTGGGCGCTGACGTCATGCCGGGCCGAGTGGTCCTCCGAATGCCCGAGTGGCGCTTCGCGAAGGCCCGGGGCCCGGCTCCTACAGAAAGCCACCCGGAATGCACCTCGACCCCCTGGCGATCGTCACCGCCTTCGGGCTGATCTTCCTTGCGGAACTCCCCGACAAGACGATGTTCGCGTCGCTCGCGATGGGCACCCGCATGCGACCGCTGTACGTCTGGTTCGGCACGTCGTCCGCGTTCATCGTCCACGTCGCCATCGCGGTGGGGGCGGGCAGCCTGATCGGGCTGCTGCCCGACTGGACGGTCAAGCTCGTCTCCGCCTCCCTCTTCGGGTTCGGGGCCTTCATGCTGCTGCGTTCCGGCGGTGGCGACGACGAGGACGAGGACGGTGCCCCGAAGACGGTGACCGGCTTCTGGCCGGTGTACTCGACCGCGTTCATGGCGGTCTTCATCAGCGAGTGGGGCGACCTCACCCAGATCACCACGGCCAACCTGGCCGCGAGCAACGGCACCTGGTCCACGGCGATAGGCTCCGCGGCTGCGCTGATGTCGGTCTCGGCACTGGCGCTGCTCGCGGGGCGTTTCATCGCCAAGCGGGTGCCGTTGAAGACGGTCCAGCGGATCGGCGGACTCTGCATGCTGGGGCTGGCGATCTGGACCCTGGTGGAGATCTTCGTCGGCTGACGGCCGTCGGCCGCCCGGACGGGCCCGGACCACTTCTCGAGTCACGAAGTGGTCCGGGCCCGTCCGTGTGTCCGGCGGCCCGTGGCCGCGAGGTCAGAAGAGTGCCGGGGTGTCGACGGCGGTGCCGCTCTCGAAGGCCAGCAGCCGCTGCTTGCGCTCGAGTCCGCCGCCGTAGCCGGTGAGGCTGCCGGAGGCGCCGACGACCCGGTGGCACGGGACGATGATGCTCACCGGGTTCTTGCCGTTGGCCAGCCCCACGGCACGGGAGGCACCCGGTTTGCCGAGCTGCTCGGCCAGTTCGCCGTACGAGCGGGTCTCGCCGTACGGGATCTCCTGGAGCAGCGCCCAGACGTCGCGCTGGAAGGGGGTGCCGTCCAGGCGCAGCGGCAGGTCGAAGACGCGCAGCTCCCCGGCGTAGTAGGCGTCGAGCTGACGGATCGTCTCGGTGAAGGGCCGCGGGTCCGGCTCGCCGAAGGACTCCTCCGGCGGGCGGTGGCGCTGCTGGGTCATGTAGATACCGCAGAGGACGCCGTCGGCGGCGACGAGGGTGAGCGGGCCGTACGGGCTGTCGACGACGGTGTGCCGTCGGGCCGGGGTACCCGGAGATGGTGTGGTCATGGCGGGGCTTCCTGGTCTTCCTCAGGTGGGCAGGTGGTTGATGGGATGGTCGTCGACGGTCCACAGGTACTGCACCGCGTACGCCCGCCAGGGGCGCCAGGCGGCGGCGCGGGCGGTGAGCGCCGCGGGGGTGGAGGGCAGGCCGAGGTGTTCCGCGGCGCGCCGGATGCCGAGGTCGGTGGGGAGGAACGCGTCCGGGTCGCCGAGGGCCCGCATGGCGATCACGTCGACGGTCCAGGGTCCGAAGCCGGGCAGGGCGGCCAGCTGGGCGCGCGCCCGTTCGCGGTCGGTGCCGGTGTCGAGCCGCAGTGTTCCGTCGGCGAGCGCGGCGACCAGGGTGGTGAGCGTGGTGCGGCGGCTGCGCGGCAGGGCGAGCTGTTCGGGGTCGAGCCCGGCGAGCTGTTCGGGGCCGGGGAAGAGGTGGGTGAGGCCGCCGCCCTCCGGGTCGTCGACGGGGTGGCCGTGCGCGGCGACCAGGCGGGCCGCGTGGGTGCGGGCGGCGGCGGTCGAGACCTGCTGGCCGAGCACCGCGCGTACGGCGAACTCCGCCGCGTCGACGGTCCGCGGCACCCGCCGTCCCGGCGCCGCCGCGACCAGCGGGGCGAGCAGCGGGTCGGCGGAGAGCTGCTCGTCGACGGCGACCGGGTCGGCGTCCAGGTCGAGCAGTCGGCGGCAGCGGCTGATCGCGAGGGTGAGGTCGCGCAGGTCGGTGAGGAAGAGGCGGCAGGCGATGTGACCGGGGTGCGGGGCGAGGGCGACGATGCCGTGCCCGTGGCGCAGGGCGAGGGTGCGGCGGTAGGCGCCGTCGCGCCACTCCTCGACACCGGGTACGGCGGTCGCGGCGAGGTGGCCGAAGAGGTTGCTGGGGTTGAGCGGGGACCGGTACGGCAGGCGCAGCGTGATCGCGCCAGGACTGGCCGGTGGTCTGGTTCCCCGGGCGGCGCGGTCGCGCAGTTCCCCGGGGGTCAGGGCGAAGACCTCGCGGACGGTGTCGTTGAAGGTGCGGACGGAGGAGAATCCGGCGGCGAACGCGACGTCCGCCATGGGCAGTGCGGTCGTCTCGATGAGTACCCGGGCGGTCTGGGCGCGCTGGGCGCGGGCCAGGGCGAGCGGTCCGGCGCCCAGTTCGGCGTGGAGCTGGCGCTCGATCTGGCGGGCGGAATAGCCGAGCCGGTTCGCGAGTCCGGCGACGCCCTCCCGGTCGACGACACCGTCCTGGATGAGGCGCATCGCGCGGGCGACGGAGTCGGCCCGGGCGTCCCACTGGGGGGAGCCGGGGCTGGTGTCGGGGCGGCACCGCTTGCAGGCCCGGAATCCGGCCTGCTGGCAGGCGGCCGCGCTGGGGTAGAAGGTCATGTTCTCGGCCTTGGGCGGCACGGCCGGGCAGCTGGGGCGGCAGTAGATCCGGGTGGTCACGACCGCCGTGAAGAACCAGCCGTCGAAGCGGGCGTCCTTGGACTGGACGGCCCGTACGCAGCGCTCGGTGTCGGTGTGCATGGGGCAAGCATCCGTCGGCCGGGGTAACGGAGGCTGGCGGGAATCCGACATCAACCCCCGGCTGCCAGGACTTCTCCGGTGCCCGGGCCCGTCGTCGCCCGGCGGACGGCGGCTTCGCGGCAGGCCCTGGGGCTGGTCGGTGTTCAGCGCTGCGCCGCCAGGGCCGACTCGAACTCTACGTACGCGTGGTCGTCGAAGAGCACGAACCGCACCGCTTCGACGGGCGGCGCGGCCTCCTCGATCACCGTGCGGACGGCGATCCGCGCGCCGTCGTCCAGGGGCCAGCCGTAGATGCCGGTCGAGACGGCGGGGAACGCGACGGTACGGGCGCCCAGCTCGGCCGCCACGCGCAGGGATTCGCGATAGCAGGAGGCGAGCAGGGCGGAGCGGTCCTCGACACTGCTCCAGACCGGGCCGACGGTGTGCACGACCCAGCGTGCGTCGAGCGCGCCGGCCGTGGTGGCGACCGCCTGGCCGGTGCGCAGGCCCTTTCCGTACCGTGAGGCGCGCAGCTCCCGGCAGGCGGCGAGGATCTCCGGGCCGCCCCGCCGGTGGATCGCGCCGTCGACCCCGCCACCGCCGAGCAGGGAGGAGTTCGCGGCGTTGACGATGACGTCGGCCGACTGCCGGGTGAGGTCGCCGCGGACCAGGGTGACGGTGACGCCGTGGGAGGTGCGCATGACGGACATCATGCCGTGCCCGGGGCTCACGCCGCCCGCAGACGGCGCCAGACCGCCTTGGCCGCGTGGTGGCCGCACATGCCGTGCACTCCGGGGCCGGGAGGGGTGGCCGAGGAGCACAGGAAAACCGCTGGGTGGGCCGTCGCGTACGGGACCCGGGCGAGCTTGGGACGGATCACGGTCTGCAGGCCGGCGAACGCGCCGCACGCGATGTCGCCGCCGACGTAGTTGGCGTTGCGTGCGGCGATCTCGGGCGGGCCGGCCACGGCGCGGGCGAGCACCAGGTCGCGGAAGCCGGGGGCGAAGCGCTCCAGCTGGCGCTCGATGACGTCGGTGGCATCGCCCTCCCAGCCCGAAGGGACGTGTCCGTAGACCCAGAAGACGTGCTTGCCGTCGGGGGCACGGGACGGGTCGACGAGGCTGGGCTGGGCGGTGATCAGGAACGGCACGCTCGGTTCCTGCCCCCGCACCGCGGCGGTCAGCGCGGCGTCGATCTCACCGGCCGTGGGGCCGATGTGGACCGTGCCGGCCCGGCGGGCCTCCTCGGCGGTCCAGGGGACAGGGCCGGACAGCGCGTAGTCGATCTTGAAGCAGGAGGCGCCGTACGTGAAGCCCCGGTAGGCGTGGCCGAGACCGGCGATGCGGGCCAGGGCCGTCGGCGAGGTGTCGAAGACGTAGGCGCGGGCGGGCGGCAGCTCGTCGAGCCGCCGGACCTCGGTGCCGGTGCGGATCGTGCCGCCCTGTTCCCGTACGTAGCCGGCCAAGGCATCGGAGATGGCCTGCGATCCGCCGCGCGGCACGGGCCAGCCACGCTCGTGCGCCGCCAGCGCGAAGAGGAGGGCGATCCCGGCGGTGGCCATGCCGCTGGTGGGGGCGATGGCGTGGGCGGCGAGTCCGGCGAACAGGCCGCGCGCCTTCGCGTCGCGGAAGCGGCGGGAGAGGAGCGAGGCGGGCTGGATGGCGTCGAGCCCGAACCGCACCCAGCGGTAGGGGTCGCGGGGCAGCCCGTCCCAGGGGGTGCGCAGGAAGTCCTGGGCGAGGGCCTCCCAGTGGCCGAGGTAGGGGGCGACGAGCCTGCGGTACGCCCCCGCGTCGCGGGGTCCCAGGGACATGGCGCTCTCCCCCACCGAGCCGGTGAGCACGGCGGCCGTGCCGTCCGGGAAGGGGTGGGCGAGCGCCAGCTCGGGCTGGATCCACTCCAGTCCGTGGCGGGCGAGCGGCATCGTGTCGAACGCGGGCGATCCGATGCCCAGCGGGTGGACGGCGGAACAGGGGTCGTGGCGGAACCCGGGGAGGGTGAGCTCCTCGGTGCGGGCACCGCCACCGACGGTCTCCTTCGCCTCGAAGACCTCGACCGAGAAGCCTCTGCGGGCCAGCTCGGCCGCGGCGGTCAGTCCATTGGGCCCCGCCCCCACGACGACTGCATCGAGCATCGACGTCACCTTCGGACTCCTTCGTCAGCCGACGGCCAGGGGAGCCAGGATATTCCGCCGCACCGACAGCGCCGCCGCGGGTAGGGTCACGGCCCGATGAACACCGACAATGCCCGGACCGTGTCCGCTCCGGCTCCCGAAGCCGCCCTGCCCGTCCGTATCGCCGCGATGGCCTCCCGGCTCGCCGCCGTGCCAGGTGTCCGGGCCGTCGCCCTGGGCGGCAGCCGGGCCCGTGGCGCCCACCGCCCCGACTCCGACTGGGATCTGGGGGTGTACTACCGCGGTACCCCCGACGTGTCCGCGCTCGTCTCGCTGGCGTCCGGGTTCCAGGGGTCTCCCGTGGAGGTGGCCGGGCCCGGTGGGTGGGGTCCCTGGGTGGACGGCGGGGCCTGGCTGCGGGTGGACGGCGTCCAGGTGGACTGGATCCTGCGTGATCTGGACCGGGTGGAGGCGGTCTGGGCGGACTGCCGCGAGGGACGTTTCGAGGTGGGCGTGCAGCCCGGCCATCCGCTCGGGTTCTGGTCCCCCGCGTATCCGGGCGAGGTGGCGCTGGGGCGCGTACTGGCCGATCCGTACGGGGAACTGACGCGGCTTCGGCAGGAGACCCGGCACTATCCGGAGCCGTTGCGCACGGCCCTGGTCGCGGCGGCCTGGGAGGCGGACTTCTCGGTGGCGGCCGCCCGCAAGTCGGCCCCCGGCGGTGACGTGCTGCACGTCTCCCTGTGCCTGTCCCGGGCGTTCGGTGTCCTCGCGCAGTCCCTCCACGCCCACCACCGGGTCTGGTGCCTGAACGAGAAGGGGGCCACGGCCGCCGCGGCCGCCTGCCGGACACCCCCGCGCGGTACGCGGAACGGGTCGGCGCGGCGCTGCGGGGGCTGGACCCGGCGGCGGTGGAGCTGGCTGCGGAGCTGGTCGGAGAGGTACGCGCGGCCTGCGGCGGGTGAGGCGCCCCGGTCAGGCCCCGGCGCGCAGGGCTTCCAGGACGCGGTCGACGGTCGCCCCGTCACGGGCCGCCGTGAACGGCAGGGTGTTGCCCCCGACGATACGGAACGGCGCGCCGGAGAGCGTGGCCTGGGCGCCGCCCGCCTCGGCCACGAGCAGCAGGCCCGCCGCGTGGTCCCAGGCGTACTCCCAGGTGAAGGCGACCGCGTCCAGCGCGCCCCGGGCGACGTCCAGGTACTCGAGGCCGGCCGAGCCGCAGGGGCGGGCGGCGATCCCCTCGGCGCGCAGGCCCAGCAGGGCGCGCTTCTGGTCGTCGGTGGTGTAGTCCGGGTGCGACGTCGCCACGTGCAGCGGGTCGCCGGAGACCGGGGAGCCGGAGCGTATCGCCTCGCCGTCCAGGGTGGCGCCGCCGCCGCGTACGGCCACGGCCATCCGGTCCAGGGCCGCGGCGTACGTCCACGAGGCGAGGAGTTCGCCGTGGTGGGCGAGGGCGACCAGGGTGCAGAACCCGGGCTCGCCGCGGACGAACTGGCGGGTGCCGTCGACCGGGTCGACGATCCACACGGGGGCGTCCCCGCCGAGGGCGTCGTACACCTTCGGGTCGGCGTGCACCGCCTCCTCGCCGACGACGACCGAGCCGGGCAGCAGCCGGGTCAGGGAGGCGGTGAGGTGTTCCTCGGCGAGGCGGTCGGCGACGGTGACGAGATCGTGCGGGCCGTTCTTCTCGAGGATCTCGTGCCCGGCGAGCCGCCGGAAGCGGGGCATGATCTCGGCGGCGGCCGCTGCGCGGACCGCCGCCTCGACCTCGGTCGTACCGTCGGTGAGGAGTGCGTCGAACATGCCCCCAGCCAATCATGTCCCGCCGGGGCCCCGACGACCTGGTCATGGCGGGAACATGGCCGCTCGGCGTCCGGCGGCGTACATCCGCCTGCCGCCCCGGCCCGGCGGCGCGGCCGGCCGTCGGGCCGGGGCACGCCGACGGGGTACGCCGGAGGTCACCGTTCTCCATGGTGCCGCGATGTGGAAAGCCCCGAGCCCGCCCTCGCCGCCCCGGATCTGCACGTGGTGATGTGCTGTGCGATGTGCACCATTACCTGTACGCGGTGCTGAGCTGCGCCGTTGATGGGGAGTCGAACCCCCGCGTTGCCCTTCACGCGCCAGGAGTGGGCCGGAAAAACCGCCAGCCCTCGGTGTGTGCACGCTTCCGGAGCCGCTACCTGCTCCACATCGTCCGGCTTGCCGGACCGCTCAGTCCAGCAGGTCGACCTCCCAGTTCGTGCGCTGGATCCGCACGTCGACCTCGCGGATCTCCCGGGCGAGCGCGTCCGCCCGGCCGCGCAGTTCGGCGACCGGAAGCGCGGCGAGCATCACCAGCTCGGACCGGAGCTGCCGGCCGTATCCCCGGTCGCCCTTGCCCGCCGCGGCGTCCGCCGCCGCGGTGATCACGGAGTGACGCAGCCTCAGGACATCCCGGCGGGCGAGGGCATCGGTGAGCGTGCCCTCCGGCCCCATCTCCACGGTGGCGTTGGTCCGGTTGATCCGCCGGATCAACGATTCCAGGGCGTCCAGCACCTCACCTGCCTCGGCCAGCAGCTGAGCCGCGTCCTCGGCGGGCGTCTCCCCTTCCTGGTGCCGCGCGCTGTCGACGACTCGCGCCCGCAGCTGTTCCACGCGGCGCGTCGCCTCCGCACGTTCCGCCAGTGCCTCGGCAAGCTTCACTGTCTCCGCCTCCCCCTCCGTGAACCGGCACGAGTATATGAGTGCGCACCAGCTCCCGTGCGCCCGGATTCCGATCCGCTGGAGCCCCGACCGGTCACGGAAGGGACCGGACGGCCGCACGGCGTTCCCCCACGGGAGGTCGTGGACGGGCGGAGATCACCGTGCAGGGGTCCCGCACAGGACCGTCGATGCGTTTCGCGGTGCGCGCCGGGCCGGTACGTCCGTGGGCCCGGGTGGATCACGAGGGTGCCGGAGCGAGCCGAAGAGCCGCGGCGACGGCATGCGCAGGAGTCACCGCGGCGCGCCGGGCGGCGGCTCGACACGCGCCAGCCAGGTGGTGAGCAGCGCTTCGAGACGTGCGGCCTCGTCGGGGCCGAGTTCATCGAGCATGCGGCGTTCGTTGCCCATGTGGTCGGTGAAGGCCCGGTCGAACAGTTCCCGTCCCGCCGAGGTGAGTGCCACCACCCGCCCCCGGCCGTCCTCGGCGGACCGCCGACGTGTGACCAGCCCACCGCGTTCGAGCCGGTCGATGCGTTTGGTCATCGCGCCCGTGGTGACCATGGTGAACGCGGCCAGCTCGCCCGGGGCACGCTCGAAGGGCTCCCCGGCCCTCCGGAGCGCCGCCAGGACGTCGAACTCCCCCTCGTTCAGTCCGTAACGCCGGTAGACCAGGCACAACTGCTCGGTCAGCAGACCGGCGAGGCGATGGAGACGGCCGATCACACCTTGGGGACTCACGTCCACGTCCGGGCGCTCGCGGGCCCACTCGGCCTGGATACGGGCGACGTGGTCCTCGTAGTCGTTCACGGCTTCATCATAGCTTCCAAGGAAGCTATATTCCTTCCGTGGAAGCCACTATGCGATGGACACTCGTGACAGCGATCGCTCCGGTCGCCTGGGGGACGACCTACTTCGTCACCCACGAATACCTCCCAACCGGCCACCCGCTCTACGGCGCGGCGATCAGGGCCCTGCCCGCGGGGATCCTGCTGCTGGCGCTGTGCCGCCAGGTGCCCCGGGGGGCGTGGTGGTGGAAGTCGCTGGTTCTCGGCACCCTCAACATGGGGTCGTTCTTCGCCCTGGTCTACCTGGCGGCCCAGTTGCTGCCGACGAGCGTCGCCTCCACCATCATGGCGGCCTCACCGCTGGCCCTGATGCTGCTCGCCTGGGCGGTGGTCGCGGAACGCCCCCGCGGCCTCCCGCTGCTGGGCGGCGGCATCGGCATCGCGGGCGTGTGCCTGATGCTGCTCACCGGCACCGTGCACCTGAACGCGCTCGGCGTCCTCACTTCGGCGACGGCGATGGTGACGTCCTCCCTCGGCTACGTGCTCGCGAAACGGTGGAGCGCCGAGGTCGACGTCCTCGCCTCGACATCGTGGCAGCTCGTCGCCGGAGGCCTGGTCGTACTGCCGTTCGCCGTCGTCCGTGAAGGGGCACCGCCCTCCCTCGACACGGGCGCGGTCCTCGCGTTCGCCTACGTCACCGTCGTCGCGACCGCGGTCGCCTTCGCCGTCTGGTTCGCCGGCCTGCGCCGGCTGCCGGCAGCCGCGGTCGGCCTGGTCGGACTGCTCAACCCGGTCACCGGCGTGCTGCTCGGCACCGTCGTCGCCAAGGAGACCCTCACCCTGCAGCAGACGTGCGGGCTGGCCCTCGTCCTGCTCGGGATCCTGCTCGGGCAGCCCGTCGCCTCCGCGGCCGCCGCCCGGCTGCGGACCCGGCCCCGGACCCCGGGCCGGTCCCGGGCCGTCGGAGCGGAATCCGGTCGCGACACACGTGTCGGCCGGACCGGCCGGACCGGCCGACGGGATGCCGACTGAGCCGTACCGCGGGACCGTCGGCCGCCCCGACAGCCCGCCCCGCTCCGCCGAGGCCCTGGCAGTGCGCCCGTCAGAGCCAGTCCTCGCGGGGCGGGTCGCAGAGCTCGAAGACCACTTCACCGCTGTCCGACCCCTCGACGGCCACGGGGCGCACGCGGGCGCCGACCGTCACCCGGTGCGGTGCCGCTCCCACGACACGGCAGCGGAACACGAAGCCCTCCGGCAGCCGGACGAGGGACTCGTTGCGTGCGGCCTCCGTGTAGCGGTGGACGACGCCGGACCTCACCACGACGCCCAGGCCGTCGCTGTGTTCGGCCTTCAGGTCGCTCGACGCGCACACCGGGCAGAGCAGCCTCCGGAAGGAGGCCGTGCCGCACCAGCGGCACCGGTGGTAGTTCAGGCCGGCTTCCTCATGCACCACCCGCACGGTGCCATTCGACGACTGGGACACGGTCGACCCCCTGCGCTCGGCTCGGATACGCCACACTTGCGCGTCGGCGCGTCCGCACCATAGGGCACTGGGTGCCGAAACGTAAAGACACTCAGTGCCAGATTACGGGCGGGCAGGGCTCAGTCCTGCCCGATGGCCGCCTCGATCTGCTGCACCACACGCCACATCGGAGCCCCCTTCGCGGCGACCATCACCACCACGTCACCGTCGCCCGCGGGCACGGCCGCACCCCGGGTCCCGGCACCCGCGCCCGGCCCGCTCCCCCACACCCGGCGCACCATCCCCAGGGCGTGATCGACGGCGGCCTCCGGGTCCCCCTCCCCGCCCGAACGCAGCCAGGTGCGCAGCCCGTTGTTGTGCGCGGCCACCACGGAGGCGGCGATCACCTCGGCGCGCAGCGCCCCGTCGTCAGCCTCTCCGTACCGGTCGCGAAGGTATCCGGCGAGCGTCTGCTCGTACCGCCGCACCACGGACAGTTCGTACGTGCGCAGCCCCGGCACTTCCCGGGTGAGCCGGTAACGCTGCACGGAGAACTCGGGGTTGGCCGCGTACATGCGCAGCACCAGCCGGGCCGCGTCGCTCACCGCCTGCACCGGTTCGGCGTCGCCGGCGTCGGCCAGGAACCCGGTCATGTCGGCCAGGCACCGCTCGTGGTCCGGGAAGACCGCGTCCTCCTTGGACGGGAAGTACCGGAAGAACGACCTGCGCCCCACCCCGGCCCGCGCCACGATGTCGTCCACGGTGGTCTGCTCGAAGCCGCGCTCCAGGAAGAGCTGGAAGGCCGCCTCCGCGAGCACTTCCCGCATCGGGGCCTTCTTGGCTGGTCTACGCGCTTCAGTCATGCCGGGAACGTAACACCGGAAGAGCCTTTCTGGCACCAGGTTCCTTTACAGAGGGTACTGAGTGCCATACTGTCGTCAGTACAAACCGCACCCAGGTAGGAGAGCCGGCGTGAGCTTGAGGATCGTTGTCTGTGTGAAGTACGTGCCGGATGCGACGGGTGACCGGCGTTTCGCTGATGATCTGACGGTGGACCGTGAGGATGTGGACGGTCTGTTGTCGGAGCTGGACGAGTACGC
>NZ_JBHJQP010000192.1:0-14993 GCF_042262625.1 Streptomyces sp. NPDC056347
CCCCGGGACCAACTGGTCCCGGGGGCCGAAGCCGTTCCCGCGGGGCGGCCCTCAGGGAAGGTGGCCGAGGAGCCAGGAGCAGAGCTCCCGGGTCACGAGCGCGTGCGGCTCGTTCCGGGAGGCGAGCCGGAAGTCGTCCAGCCCGCCCGCCCCGGCCGAAAGTGCGGAGATGTCCTGGTACAGCGTGGCGTCCGTGTCCGGATCGCCGACATCGACGGCGCTGACGGACGGGACGAAGCAGTGCGACCGGATGTGTACGGCGGTCTGGAGACCGAGGTCCGGATGCAGGGCGTTGAGCCCGTCGGCGAGGATGCCGAAGCCCTCCAGCGAGCCGCCGGGTGCGCCGTCGATCGACGCCAGTCCCTTCGTCCGTACCTCATGGGTCTTCGCCGCCGCCACCCGGAGCCTCGCCACGGGCTCGTCGGCCCCGGGGGCCTGGGCGTGGAGCCTGGTGCCGATGACCGACCGGCCCTTGCCCTCCAGGGCCAACTCGCCCGGCCGTACATCGGTGCCGACGCCGTCGGCCGCGCCGTTGGCGACACCGATCAGCCGGGGACGGCGCGGCCACTCACCGACGGCCGCCATCTGGGCGAGGAACGCGACGCGCTCCTCGCTCGGGCCCGGTGTGCCGTCCCACACCCCGATGTGCCGCCACAGCACCTCTCGGACGGCCGGACTGTTGAGCTGGTCGGAGAACCGGCCGTCGAGGTCCTTGACGTAGTGCGCGAACGCCTGGAGCGCGATGGGGACCCAGGCGCCCCGGTGCGGGGTGTCGTACGAGAAGTACAGCCCCGTGCCGTGGTCGCGGCCCTCGCACTCCATCCTGGCCAGCGCGTGCCGGGTGACCAGCCCGCCCGTACTGAACCCGCCGACGACCAGCGGGGTGCCGCCCAGCCGCTCCGCCAGGGCCCGGGTGATCGCGGCCCGCGCGGTGCGGGAGTTGTCCAGAATCGACGCACCGCGCTCGTGGTGGCCGAGAAGGATGACGTCGCGGCCGCGGCGACGCAGCTCGCTGATGAGCGGATAGTCGCCGAACTCCAGGAGCTGCCAGGACGACTCCAGCTCGCTGGGGCCCGTGCCGAAGCCGTCGGCCAGGATCACGGGCCGTACGAGACCGGGGTTCCCCTCGCCGCGGTAGACCCATGCGGTGCCGCCCGGCAGATCCCATACGGCGCTGGGTGACACCGGAAGCGATCCGGGCCGCTCGGCGTCCAGCCGGGTGCCGGGCGTCAGCGCGATGGCGGGCCTTTCGTGGAGCGCGGAGGCGATCTGCTCGCGGGACGGCTCGGGCATGGGCGGCGTTCCCCTTCGGGACGGTTGATTACGATGCGCGCCAAGGGGAGCACGAGCCGTAGCCGCACAGCGGGTGATGTGCGGTCAAACCACCCCCAGGTGGGAGCCACTTTCGGACACGCCCCGCCGTCCCGCCGTTCGCCGCGGCACTCCGCTTCAGTGGTGCCAGGCTTGCCCGCCGGTGTTGTGGATGAACCGCTGGAGCACCTTGAGCGTGATCAGGTACTCCTCGTCGGAGATGCCGTCGTGTCGCTGCGCCCACAGCTCCTCCTGCAGGGCCGCGGCCCTGGCGTGGAACGCCCTGCCCTCGGCGGTGATGTCCAGACGGCCCTCGGAGTCCTCGGTGATCCAGCCCTGGGCGATGGTCCGGTCGATCTCCCTCTCCATGCTCTCCGGGCCGGTGTCGAGGTAGTTCCGCAGCAGCCGTGACACCTCGTCACGGCTTCTCCCGTCCTCGGCCTGCGCGACCTGCGCGAGAACCCACCACTGCGGCTGGTTGGTGCCGATCTCATCGAGGGCGCCCCGGGTCCGGGAGACAACGGCCTTGTAGGCCGCCCAGCTCCAGTAGCCGATGGGCTGCCGTACCAGTTCGGCGTCGTTGTGCGAGTACTTCATGGCCGTCTCCTTCACCGTGGTGCCGGTCCGTTCGTCGACCTCGACCTTAGAAACTCAACTGCACTTGAGGTCAAGGGCGTTCGGTGGTCCAGGCGGCTCAGGTGGCTCAGGTGGCGCCCGATCCGTCCGGTGTGCCGGGCTGGCCGGCACACCGGGTGGGTGGGTCAGTCGCGGCGGGGGCCGATGACGGTGGCTCCGTCGTGGACGGTGATGGCCAGGGCCGGGCAGATGTCGGAGGCGTCCAGGACCTGTTCGTCCGGCTCGATCTCGTCGGCGCGGGCGCGGGCGCGTTCGCCGTCGAGCTCGAACACCTCGGGGACCGTACCGGCACACATGCCGGAGCCCTGGCAGAGCCGGGGGTCGACGCGTACGTTCCAGGTCATGGCGGTCACCATTCCACCGGCATGACGCGGGGGCCGCGCACCAGCATCTCGGACTTCCAGGTGACGTCGGCCGCCAGGCGCAGTCCCGGGAAGCGGGTGATGAGGGCGGAGAGCGCCTCCTGGAGTTCCAGCCTGGCCAGCGGGGCACCCAGGCAGTGGTGGACGCCGTGGCCGAACCCGAGATGCTGGTTGCCCTCGCGGGCGATGTCGAGGACGCCGGGGGCGCTGAACCGCAGGGCGTCGCGGTTGGCGGCGCCGACGGCGACCAGGACCGGGCTGCCCGCGCGGACGAGCGTTCCGCCGACCTCGACGTCCTCGGTGGCGTACCTGGGCTGGCCGGCACCGCTGCCCAGCGGCACGAAGCGCAGCAGCTCCTCCACCGCGTTCGGGACGAGCGCGGGCTCGGCCCGGAGGCGGGCGAGCTGGTCCGGGTGGTCCAGGAGGGTGAGAACGAAGTTGGGGATCTGCGACGCGGTGGTCTCGTGCCCGGCCACCAGGATGCCCACGCACAGATCGACGAGTTCGAGCTCGGAGAGCCGGTCGCGGCCGTCGCGGGCCTCGATGAGCGCGGT
Source organism: Streptomyces sp. NPDC056347 (assembly GCF_042262625.1). Lineage (NCBI taxonomy): Bacteria > Bacillati > Actinomycetota > Actinomycetes > Kitasatosporales > Streptomycetaceae > Streptomyces > Streptomyces sp. NPDC056347. Next base: position 2,864 of record NZ_JBHJQP010000192.1, read on the forward strand.
CATCAGGTCGTCCCGCGGTGCGCGGCGGTGCTGCTCGATCAGCCCGGACATGTAGCCGCGCAGTTCCTCGCGGCTCGCCTCGAACTCCGCGGCGGTGAGGGAGCTGGTCGACAGCGCGTCGTCGCTCCACTTGCGAAAGAGCGGCCGGTCCTCGGTGGGCACGCCCAGCATGCGGCAGATCACGGCGACCGGCAGCGGCAGCGCGAACAGGTCGACCAGGTCGGCGGGGGCGCCGGCCGCCTCCATCGCGTCCAGGAGATCGGAGGCCAGCTCGCGGACCTGGGGCCGCAGCTTCTCGACCTGGCGGACGGTGAACGCCTTGGCCACCAGGGAGCGCAGCCGGGTGTGGTCGGGCGGGTCCATCCCGAGGATGCCCCCGTCCCGTTGTCCCTCGGACTGCCGGGGCTCGTCGTGCGAGGCGGCGGCGGCCCGGCTGAAGCGCTGGTCGCCGAGGACCAGCCGGGCGTCGGCGTAGCGGGTGACGAGCCAGGCCGGTTCGCCGTAGGGCATCTGGACCCGTAACAGGCCGGGCTGTTCGCGTACGCGTTCGTAGGCGTCGGCGAGCTGGAGCCCGTCGGGGGTGTTGAAGGGGTAGGCGAGCGGTGCGATATCAGCGGTGGTCACTGCGTCCTCCCGGATGTAAGCAGCTGCTTACAACGGTAGGAGCGTCCGCCTCCGGCAGTCAACGACGCTTTACGGCCGTTATCCTGACGGGCCGTCCGAGAGGGGAGCGCCATATGGAGCCCGGTTCCGTTCCGCCGCCCGAAGAGCGCCGCAGGGACGCCGTGGCCACCCGTCGGCGGCTGCTGGAGGCGGCCCGTGACCTGTTCGCGGAGCGGGGTTACGAGGGGACGACGGTCCGGAGCATCGCGGCGCGGGCCGGGGTCAACCAGGCTCTGTTGTTCCGGTATTTCGGCTCGAAACGAGGTTTGCTGACGGAAGTCGTGGCGCTGGGAGGGCTGGAGCAGCTGCGGGCGACGCCGCCGGAGGAGCTGTTCGAGACCGCCCTGCGCTCGATGCTGACCCGTGGCGTGGAGGAGGCGGAGGACCGCTCCCTGGAGGTCTATCTGCGTTCGGTGGGACGTGGTGACGAAGCGGCCGGAACGCTGCGGGAGTTGGGTGAGGAGTACCAGAGCGCGCTGGCCGGTCTCTCCGGGGCTCCCGACGCGGTGCTGCGGGCGGATCTGGCCATGGCCTGGCTGCTGGGCATCGGTCTGATGCGGACGGTCGTCGCGCGCGAGCCGCTGGCCGGTGCGGATCCGGACGACGTCTGCCGTCTGGTGCTCGGCACGCTCGGCCATCTGTGGGCGGCGGAGCCGGGAGCGCCGGACGGGCTGGGCGAGCCGGGTGGGCCGGGGGCCGGGCGAGGCGCGTAGGCGGTGGCCGCGTGGGGCGGATGCGAACGGGCCCGGGGCTGCGGGTCCCGGGCCCGGAGAACGCGATGCGTGTGACGCGCGCGATGCGTGCGACGTCTACGAGGTGTGCGCTGCGCGCGCGACGCGTGTGACGTTTACGAGGTGTGCGGGTCAGGCGTTGCCGCGTTCGAAGACGGCGAAGGCCGCTTCCTGGCGCCACTCGGTCGCGGCCTTGGGGTTGGCGGCGAGGTAGCGGGCGCAGCGCGCGCTCGGGCGGTCGCTGCCCAGTCGGTCGGCCAGGCAGGCGCCGACCGGGCGGTAGCGGGACGGGACGGAGCCGGCCCACAGGCTGCGGCCCTCGCTGAAGGCGTACTCCAGGGAGGCGCGGGCCAGGTCCTTCAGCTCGACGTAGCCGAGGCCGTACGTCGTGGACGCGTACTGGTACTCGTGGCTGATGTCGATCCGGGAGACGCCCGGGTCGTCGGTGGCCAGCACGATGGGGACGCCGTAGCGGCGGTACGCGTCGAACGGGTGGTCGTCGCCCGCGATGCCGAGGATCTGCTTGTTGCTGGAGAAGGGCACCTCGACGGCGACGTCGCGCCGCGCCATCGTCCGGGCCAGCTGCCGCCAGTCGTCCTCGTGGACCAGGTCCACGCCGTGGCCGATGCGTTCGGCCCCGGCGACGAGTACGGCCTCGCGGATGTGGAAGGTCAGGTCCTGGGGCTTGACCAGGCCGGGGGCCAGTTCACCGGCGTGCAGGGTCAGGTGGGAGTCCGGGTACTGGCCGCGCAGGTACTTCAGCATCCGCATCTGGAGGCTGTAGTCGGCCAGCGCGGTCGGGGCGTCCTCGGGCTGTACGAGGTTGACCGCGACGAACCTCGGGTCGCGCTCGGCCAGCCGCATGCCGACCGCCATCTGCGTGAACACCCGTACCGGGGAACTGGTCCGGGACACCTGGGAGACCCACCGGACGGGGAGCCCGCAGCCGGGGTCGGGGCGCGCGGTGTCGCAGTGCGCGGCGGCCCGGAACTGTACGTCGGTGTCGTCGGCCTCCTTGACCGCCTCGTCCACCACCCGGTCGAGCTGCCCGCCCGCCAGCAGCTTGCGGTGCAGGGCGGCCAGGTCGGCGTCGTAGCCCACCTTCTCGGCGAGCGCCTTGCTGCTCTCCGACGCGGGGGTGACCAGGGTCTCCAGGTAGAACTGGTTCTGTTCGGCCACGGTGTTGGCCACGTTGGCGAGCATCTTGCCCCGGGTGTACCAGGTGGCCATGCTGAACTTGCCGAACGTGTCGAAGAACTGGTCGTGCCCGGACTGGCCGGCCGGGAAGTCCTGCATCGACCAGGCGCGGACGATCCGCCGGTGGAACGCGGCGTCGTGCTCCGCGTCGGCGGCGGGCCGGGTGCCCGGCCCGCACGGCGGCGCCACGGCCGTCGTCGTCGCGTCGATGCACAGCCGGTCCTCGGCCGCGAGCTTGATCAGGTACTCGGTGGTGACGGCGCCCGACAGGTGGTTGTGGAGGTCGCCGCCCTTGGGCAGCGCCTTGAAGAAGGTCTTCAGCCGCGCCGGGTCGTTCCGCAGCGACGTGAGGTGCGCGGAGGTCCTGGCCTCGGCGGGGGTGACCGCGCGGGGCAGCAGCCGGGCGGCGGAGCGGGCGGCCGGTGCCTGTCCGGGGGTGGTGGCGGGGGCGGCGGCCGCCGGGATCGCCGGAAGCAGGGTGAGCGCGGCGAGTGCGCCGAGCCCCGCCGTACGCAGCGATGCGGGGAGGGTACGGGGACGGTGTGCCGTCCGGAGTGTTGAGATCACCGCCGCATGATTGCGTTAGGTGAGGGCATTCATCGTCCAAACTACATGTATGGCCTGAAACCTCCACTCAATCGAGCGATTTCGGTCCTTCTTCCCTGTTCCACGGGCAGTTGTCGTTTATCGCGCGCATGAGTTGACCGAGCGCTGGTGGGGTCGGCGGTGGCGATGGCGGTGAGTGGGCCCGGGGCGTTACGTGGAGTGGTGGTCGACTCGACCGCTCCCGTCGTGCGCCGGAATCCGCAGGAGTGAATCGCTTGGGCGCAGCATGACAACTCCCTGTGACAGATGTGCGGTTGCAGGTTCTGCGCCTCTTCCTGGCTCGCGGCGCGTTGGACACGCTGGGTGTGCATTGTCGTTACTCAGCGTGGAAAGGAATGGCTCATGACGATCAAGGAACGGCGCAGGGTGGCAGAGGGCAGAGTGCGGGCCGCGGAGGATGCGGTGACGCGGTTGAAGGAGGGGTTCTCGAACGTGGGGATCACCTTGCCGTCGCTGCGGATCGACCCGGTGTCGTGTGCGGGGGACGATCCGGTGGCGCCGCTGGTCGACCTGGGGCGGTGCAACCTCGATACGGCGTTGCGGTTGAGCGTGGCACTGGAGGCGCGGAGGTCGGCCGGTCATGAGGAGTGAGGGGTGTGAGCCGGGGGCGCCCGAGCCGGGGTCGTTCGCGGTGGACACCCGGGACGGCCGGGTGGGCCGCGTGATGGCGACGACCGGGGCGTATGTGCAGTTGCGGGCGCCGGGCGGTGGGCCGGAGTGGGAGTGTCCGCCGGATTCGGTGCGTCCGGCGCCGTTGCGGGAGGTGCTGCGGGCCCGGGTCCGGGAGGTCAACAGGCAAGGGAGGCTGCCGTGATCGTATGACGGCTCCGGCGGAGGCGTTTCCCGGCCGGTCGGGGCGGCCGAGCAGGGATGAGGGGGGCACCCGGGCCGTGTGCCACCCCCCTCGTCCCCGCGCGGCCGTTCGGGCCGGGGTCAGACGCCGGCCGGTTCCTTCGTAGGGGTGTCGGGGCCGTTGGCCGGGGAGCCCGGTGCGGTGGGCGTGGCCGCGGCCGGTTCCTGCGCGACGTCGAACTCCGCCAGCAGGTCCTTGCCGAAGCCGAAGAAGTACGTCGCGAGGAAGCCGGTCAGGTATCCGACCAGCAGCCCGCCCGCGTAGATCGCGGCCGTGGTGCCCAGGCCGTGGTTGCCGTCGAGGAGCGGGAAGAGCGCCCAGCCGGACGGGCCGATGGCCGTGGAACCGACCTTGTCGCCGAGCTGGTTGAACAGGCCGACGAAGCCGCCGCCGAACGCGCCGCCCACGCACGCCGTGATGAACGGGCGGCCGAGCGGGAGGCTGACGCCGTAGATCAGCGGTTCGCCGACGCCGAGCAGACCGGCCGGGAGGGCGGACTTGATGGTGCGGCGGATCGAGCCGTTGCGGGGGAGGCGGAAGTAGACCGCGACGGCCGCGCCGACCTGGCCGGCGCCCGCCATCGCGAGGATCGGGAGCAGCACGGTGTAGCCCTGCTGCTCGATGAGGGTGGTGTGGATCGGGATCAGCGCCTGGTGCAGGCCCAGCATCACCAGGGGCAGGAAGAGACCGCCGAGCACGAAGCCCGCGCCCGCACCGCCGTTGGAGAGCAGCCAGTCCGCGAAGGTGCCGATGGCGGTGGAGATCTCGCCCGCCACGTACATCAGGCCGAAGATCGTGACCAGGCCGGGGACCAGGACCGTGAGGGTCGGGGTGACCAGGACGTCCAGTGCCTCCGGGACCCGGCGGCGGCACCACTTCTCCACGTACACCGCGAGTACCGCCGCGCCGAGCGCGCCCAGCACACCGCCCTGGCCGGGAGAGAGCTTCTGGCCGAACGCCTCGACGTTCGCGACGCCCGGGAAGACGATGATCGCGGCGACCGCGCCGCCCAGGATCGGTGTGCCGCCGAACTCCTTCGCCGTGTTGAAGCCGACGAACACGGCGATCAGTGCCATGAAGCCGGATGCCATCGCGGCCAGGGCGGGGGTGACGGAGGGCAGCCACCCCAGGTTCACCAGCAGGCCGTTGAGGCCCGCGATGATGCCGCAGCCGATGAGCGCGGGGATCAGCGGCACGAAGATGTTGGCGATCCGGCGCAGGAACAGCTTGAACGGGGTGGCGTTCTTCGCCTTCCGCGCCGTCTTCATCGCGGCCCCCTGCGCGGCCAGCCCGGCCGCGGACGTGGCGGGCCCGGGTGCCGCGGCCTGCGGGGCGGCGTGCGCTTCGGGCTCCGCCGCCCGAGCCTCATCGATCAATCGTTCGAATTCGGGGGTGACCCGGGCGACGGTTCCCGGGCCGAGGACGATCTGGTACGTGTCGTCCTCGACCATGCCCATGACGGCGGGGACCGCCTTCAGGGCTTCGTCGTCGACGAGTGAGCGGTCACGCAGACCCAGCCGGAGCCGGGTCATGCAGTGGGTCACGGAGTCGACGTTCGCGGCGCCGCCGACGAGCGGGAGGATCGCGGCGGCGGTGGCGCGGTTCTTGTCTTCTGGTGCCATGGTGCTGGGGCCTTGCTGTGTGGGGGTGCGGGTGGTGCGGGTGGTACGAGCGTGGGGTGCGGGGGAGTGGGTGGCGCGGGAGTGGGGCGGACGGGTCAGGGGGCGTGAGGGGCGGCGGCGAGGGCGGCGCGGAGGTGGCCGTCGGACGCGGCCAGCAGCGCGGCGGCGGTGGGGCCGTCGACCCGGCCGAGGATGGTGAGGATGGCGTCCTTCACCTCGCCGTCGGTCGCGGCCAGGGCGGCTTCGATCTCGGCGTCGGAGGCCCCGGTGGCGAGCGAGACGATCCGGCGGGAGCGGGCGCGCAGCTTCTCGTTGGAGGCGCGGACGTCGACCATCAGGTTCCCGTAGGTCTTGCCCAGCCGGATCATCGTGATCGTCGAGATCATGTTGAGGACGAGCTTCTGGGCCGTGCCCGCCTTGAGCCGGGTGGAGCCGGTGAGCAGCTCGGGGCCCACGACGACCTCGATGCCGTGCTCCGCCGCGGCGCCCAGCGGGGAGTTCGCGTTGCAGGACAGGCCGATCGTCAGGGCGCCCTTGGCGCGGGCGTGCTCGACGGCGCCGATCGCGTACGGCGTGCGGCCGGAGGCGGAGATGCCGACCACGGTGTCGTCGGCGGTGAGGTCGAGCGCATCGAGGTCGGCGGCGGCCAGCTCCTTGCTGTCCTCGGCGCCCTCGACGGCCTGGACCATGGCGCCGGGGCCGCCCGCGATCAGGCCGATGACCTCGGACGGGTCGGTGTTGAAGGTGGGCGGGCACTCGCTGGCGTCGAGCACGCCGAGCCGGCCGGCGGTGCCCGCGCCCGCGTAGATCAGCCGGCCGCCGCGGGCCATGCGGGCCGCGGTGTCGTCGATGGCGGCGGCTATCACGGGGAGCCGGGCGCCGACGGCGGCCGGTACGGACTGGTCCTCGCCGTTCATGATGCGGGCGATCTCGAGCGTGCCGAGGCGGTCGATCTCGGCGAGCTCCGGCCGGAACGCCTCGGTGGTCAGCGTCGCCAGCTCGGCGCGCAGCTCGCCGTACTCGCCGGAGGGGCGGGCGGCGGCGGGGGAGGTGGCGTCGGTGTCGGGGGTGGAGGTCATGGGGGGCGGCTCAGCTTTCTCGGTCTTCGTCTTCACGGTCTCGTGCGGTGCGGTGCGGTGTGGAGCGGTGTCGTGCGGTGCGGTGTGGTCTCGTGCGGTGCGGTGCGGTGTGGTGCGAGGCGCGGTGCGGGTCACGCGTACGGTTCCGTCCCGTACGGCTCTGCGGGCATCCCGGTCGGCCGGGGTCAGCGCGGGCGCGGGGTGTGGCGGTGGGCCAGCGCTTCGTAGGAGGCCGCGAGGGCCGGGGCGGCCGTCTCGTAGGTGCGCTGCGCGACACCTATGAACAGGCAGTCGACCACGAGCAGCTGGCTCGTGCGGCTCGACATGGCGGCCGGCCGCAGCTCGCTCTCCCGGGCGGTGGACGTGGTCAGTACGTGGTCGGCGTACTGCGTGACCGGGCCGTCGGGGCGGCCGGTGATCGCGATCGTCGTCGCCCCGCGGTCGAAGGCGACGCGCAGCGGCTCGATGACGTCGCCCGTGGAGCCGGAGTGCGTGATCGCTATCGCCACGTCGCCCGAGCGGAGCTGCACGGCGTTGGTCACCGCGAGGTGCGGGTCCGTGTGGGCGTGGGCGATCAGGCCGATACGGGCGAGCTTCTGCGCCAGGTCCTGGCCGACGAGCGAGGAGGCGCCGACCCCGTAGATGTCGATGCGGCGGGCGGTGGCGGCGGCGGCCACGGCGGCGCCGAGCTGCACCGTGTCGAGCCCGGCGGCCGTGTCGGCGAGGGTCTGCTGCTCGTCGTAGGCCAGCTTGGCGACCACGTCGGCGATGGGGTCGTCGACCGCTATGTCCGCGGTGACGGACGGGGCCCGGCCGGACTGCTGGTGCGCGGCGAGCCCGGCGAGGGCCAGGCGCAGGTCGCGGTAGCCGGGGTAGCCGAGGAGGCGGGCGGTGCGGACCACGGTCGCCTCGCTGGTGCCGGTGAGCTCGGCGAGACCGGTGACCGTGAGGGCGGCGCAACCGGCCGGATCACCGGCGACGGCCTCGGCGACGCGCTGCATGGAACGGGTCATGGACGGCGCGAGCGTACGCACCTTGGCCGCGAGGGCCGCCGGAGCGGGCGGGGATTCGGCGCTGAAACTTTCCTTCAGGTCATGGGTCACATTTGAAAGATATTTTCAACCGGGTTACCCGTCAACCCCCCTTTGGTCCCTGTTCCTTCGGCTGGTCCCCGTTCCGTCTGCTTCCGGCCGTTCCCTTCCGTTCCCTTCCGCTCCCTTCGGGCCGTTCGGGGCAGGTCGTCCGGGCAGGGGACAATGGGGCCATGGAGATGAATCCCTTGGAACAGGCCCTGCACACGGCCCGTGCACTGGTCATGGCCGATCTCGCAGCGGGGGACGTCGCCGAGGCCGGGATCGTCTCGCTGGTCGAGGACGCGGTGACGCACCGCCGCTGGTGGGTCGAGCAGTGGCCGGAGGGCGCCTCGTTCGTGGTCGGGCTCGTCGCCCAGGACGTGCAGGACGCCCTGCTCGAACGCTACGGGCGCTGGCCGCTCTGCCCGGTCTGCGACGCGGGGGACCCGCACGCCCTCGACGTCGAGCCCGAGCTGGGGCCGGACCCGCACTGGGTGTGCACCAAGGCCGCGGTGGCCGTGGCGCCGGTCGGTTCGCTGGCCGGGATACTGCGTCGGTGACCCTGTACATCGACCCGCCGCAGTGGCCGGGGCATGGCCGGTTCTGGTCGCACCTGGTCAGTGACGTGTCCTTCGAGGAACTGCACGCCTTCGCGGCGTCCATCGGCTGCCCGCCCCGGGCCTTCGACCGGGACCACTACGACGTACCGGAGTCGCACTACGAGGACGCGGTACGGGCCGGGGCCCGGCAGATCGGTTCGAAGGAGCTGGTCCGGCGGATCACGCAGGCGGGGCTGCGCCGCCCGAAAGGACGACCGGCCCCCGGCGCCTGACGGCGGAATCCGGGGGCCGGCGTACGGGGCGCGCGTAACGGGGCGCGCGTACGAAGGGAAGAGGGTCAGGGGCGCGTGTCCGCGCCCGCCTCCACCGGCGCGTCCGCCGGTTCCACGGCTGACGTCCCGGATGCCTCCGGCACCACGGACGCCTCCGACACCGCCGCCGGTGCCCCCGCGACCCGCCGCGAGCGCCCGCCGCCCTGGAGCCGCAGCGAGAACACCACGGCCACCAGAGCCACCACCGTCATCGCCGCCCCGGCCCACGCCGTCGACGTGAAGCCGAAGTCGGCGTCGATCACCGCACCGCCCAGCCAGGGGCCGCCCGTGTTGCCCAGGTTGAACGCGGCGGTCGTCGTCGCACCGGCCAGAGTCGGGGCGGCACCCGCGACATTGAACATCCGGGCGTTCAGCGCCGGCGCCGTGTAGAACGCCGACAGCCCCAGCAGGAACGCGATCCCGACCGCCGCGACCGGGCTCGACGCGAACAGCGCCAGCGCGACCAGAAAGACCGTCGACGCCGCGATCCCGCTCATCAGCACCCCGAAGAGGTGCGCGTCCGCGACCCGGCCGCCGATCGTCGTGCCGATCAGCGCACCGATTCCGAAGAGCGCGAGCACGGTCGGAACCCAGCCCGAGTCCAGCCCGGCGACGTCCGTCAGCAGCGGGGCCAGATAGCTGAACGCGCAGAAGACGCCGCCCGCGGCGAGCGCCGTGATCACGATCGACAGCCACACCTGCCGGTCCCGGTAGATGGCCATCTCCTGCTTGAGCCGCGGCTTCCGCTCCGGCAGCGGGATGCGCGGGATCAGCGTCGACACCCCGACCAGCGCCACGGCGGAGGCCGCGCCGACCGCCCAGAACGCCGACCGCCAGCCCAGGTTCTCACCGAGGAACGCGCCCAGCGGCACACCCAGCACATTGGCGATCGACAGGCCGCCGATCATCACGGCCATCGCCCGGGCCCGCGCGTTCACCGGCACCATCGCGATGGCGACCGCCGCCCCCACCGCCCAGAACCCGGCACAGGCGAACGCGCTCACCACCCGGGACACGAACAGCACCTCGTACGTCGGGGCCAGCGCGCCCGCGACCTGGCCGAGCCCGAAGACGCTGATCAGAGTGATGAGAGTGGTGCGACGCGGCAGCCGGAGCGTGGCCACGGCGAGCAGCGGGGCGCCGATCACCATGCCGATCGCGAAGGCGGATATGAGGAGTCCGGCACGAGGGATCGACACATTCATGTCGTCGGCGATGGGCGGCAGCAGACCGGAGAGCATGAACTCACTGGTCCCCAGGGCGAAGACCGAGAGTCCCAGGATGTAGACGGCCAGGGGCATGCGGGAGCGTCGTGCGGCAGAGTCGGGCATGACAGCAGACAACCGTGCCCGCCGCCAGGTGATTCCCGGCGCTTGTCGGATTTACGTAGTTGTCATCTTCCGGTCGCCCGACGCACCGGCCGCGTGGTTCGGCGGCGTACCGGCCCCGTGGTTCAGCGGTTCAGCAGGTCCCGTTCGGTCCGCAGGTTCTGCCGTGCCCGCGGCTCCCAGTGCTCCGCCCCGTAGGGCGTACGGAACAGCCTCGGCAGTTCGAGCAGTTGACGCAGGACCGCAGCCCGCCCCTCCCGGAACGCCTCGTCGGGCACGAAGCCGTACTCCTCGCGCACCCGCGCCGCGTAGGCCGCGTACTCCTCCGGGGCCCCCGCGAGCACGGCCAGGTCCGCGTCGCAGAGCACCTCCCCGTCGGCGTCGCCGTCCGCCGGGTCGTGGGTGACGGTCAGCCGGACGAGACGGGCGACCTCGGCGGTGATCCCGTCGGGCACACCGGCCTCCGGAAGGGCCCACTCGGCCAGGGCGGCGCTGCGCTCCTCGTTCTCGGACCGGTCGGGCCGGTACACCGCGTCGTGGAACCAGGCGGCGAGCCGCACCGTGTCCGCGTCGGCCGCGTACGGGGCGAGCGTGTCGATGTGGTCGAGCACCGCGACCAGGTGGGCGGTGGTGTGGTACTTCCGCTGCGGTTCGGCCCAGCGGGTCAGCAGGTTGTCGGCGTACGGCACCGGGTCGGGGCCCGGGGCGCCGCCCCGGGCGCGGACCAGGGTGTCCGCCCAGCGGGCGCGCAGAAGATCGTCGGTGCCGTGGGTACGCGAGCTGTCGGCCATGGACATGAGGCTAAAGGGTGTTCCGGGGCCCCGTCCCGTGGCACGGGCAGCCCGTCGGGCCGGCTCCGGGCGGACCGCACCGGCCCTCAGGACGGGGTGGGCAGCCCGAAATGGTCCCTGATGATCCGCATCGTCACGGCACCGTCGGCGTTGAAGCCGGGGTCGTTCTCGTACGCCGGGGTCTCCCGGCCGACTATCCCGGCCTCCAGCAGCTCCCGCACCAGCAGGTCGCCGCTGCGGCGCGACTCGCGGCGCTGTCCGACGTTGAAGTACGACCGCTCGAACCCGCCCCGGCAGTACTGGAACTGGAAGGGGTGCTCGGGGCAGTGCGGCACCATGTAGTTCTGCCCGTGCGGACACGGGCAGGCGGGCGTGGTGGCCAGGAACACCGTCCGCACCCGGTCGGGCCCGCCGAAGCGCTCCTCGTAGCGGAACCCGGTGATGTCGCGTGCCACGTACGCCACGTCGCCGCCGGACACCGTGGCCGGGTCGTGCGTCAGCCAGGACCAGCCGTCCGACGCGCCCCGCGTGCGGGCGGGGTACCCCGCCGCGGCGAAGGCCCCGGCCAGCGCGGGCAGATCCAGGCCCCGGGCATAGGTGACAAAGCCGCCCGAAGCGCCTGAGCCGCCCGAGGCACCTGAGAAGACACCCGAGGCACCCGAGGCGCCCGGGACGGTCGCGTCGCTCATGCCTCGCCCACCGCCTTCCGGGCGAGCGGGGGCGAGGGCAGGCCGAAGGCCTCGGCGATCGTCCGGACCAGCCGGTCCTCGTCGTCGTAGTGGTGATCGAAACAGTCGTGGCCCTCGGCCGCCTCCGCTTCCTCGCACTCGGCGTCGGGGCCTATGAGCCCGGCGGCAAGCAGTTCGGCGGAGAGGAAGTCGGGGTTCTCGCCGACCCGCTGCCCGACGTCCTCGAAGCTGAAGCCGAGAACCAGGCGGCCGTCGCGGTAGTAGTCGAAATGGGGTCCGTGCGCCTTCGCGCTGCACGGCTCGGTCTCGAACACCACGAGCTCCGCGCCCTGCGGACAGACCCGCCGGTAGTCGACGCCGTCGTAGTCCTCCAGCTCCTCGTTGGCCATGTCGTGCACCGCCCAGGCCCAGCCCCCGGGGGTTTCCCCCGGCCCGCCCTGTGCCAGCGGCTCGCGTCGCAGTTCGCGCAGGCCCTCGGTCAGCGCGCCGAGGGGCAGGCCACGGGCGAGGACGATGTTCACCTCATGGCCGGGAAAGTCGCCGTGCATCCAGCTCGTCATACCGAAGACCCTAAGCACCCCCACTGACAACGCGGCCTGCCGGGAGCCCTGTTGGACTCCCGGCAGG
>NZ_JBHJQP010000193.1:0-14866 GCF_042262625.1 Streptomyces sp. NPDC056347
GCGGTGTCGATGCTGCGGTAGCCGGCCTGGAGGGCGGAGGCGACGGCGGTGGTGGTCTCCTCGTCGGGGACCTGGAAGACACCGAAGCCGAGCTGGGGGATCTCGACGCCGTTGTTCAGCTTCACAGTGGGGATGACGGACGGTGCCATGGTGCGTGCGGCCTTTCAGTCGGTACGGGGGGAGAGGGTGTAGCGGACGGTCTGGGCGCTGATGAGACCGTCACGGAAGACGAACGTGTCGACGCCGTCGGTGACCTCGTGGGTGGGGGTGGTGGCGGTCCACTGCAGAAGCAGCACGTCTTTGGCGAACCGCGGGGTCAACTGCCAGTCGGCGTCGGGGAGATCGGCCAGGAGGCGGCCGATTCCCTCCCGCACGCCCGGGTGGCCCGTCAGGGTTTTTTCGGGGGTGACGAAGACGGCGTCCTCGGTGTAGTTCGCGGTGATCAGGCCGAGGTCCCCGGTGCCGAGCCGCTTCCCGTGGTCGGCGAAGACCTCCTGCGGGGTGCGGGGCATCAGGACAGCCGCTCGATGGCCGCGACGGCGAAGCCGTGGTCCTGCTCGGGGGCGCCGCCACCGACGCCGACGGCACCGATGAGGCGGCCGTCGCGGTGGACGGGGACGCCCCCGGCGATGAACAGCAACGGCTTGTCGAGCGCGGTGGGCAGGGAGTGGAACGGCCCCTCGGGCTTGACGAGGTCGACGAGGTCCGCGGTCGGTGCGTCGAGCTGAAGGGCGGTGTAGGCCTTGCGGGTGCTGGTCTCGCCGGAGATCAGCACCGCCCGGTCGTCCCGCCGGAAGGCCAGCAGGTGCCCGCCCGCGTCCAGGACGGTGACGCTCACGGTGACTCCCGCGGCGTCGGCGGCGCGCCGCGCGGCGGTGACGAGGGCTTCGGCGTCCTGCGTGGTCAGCGGGGCGACAGGGGTGGTGGTGCTCATGACGGATTCCTTTGTGGGAGAGGAGAGGGGGCCGGACGGAGGCCGGGCGCGGGCGGGAGGAACCGGGCCGCGGTGGTGCGTCCAGGTCAGTTCGGGACGGCTTCCGGCGTGCTCAGGCGCCCGGCGGGCCCTGCGACGACGCGTTCGGCGGCCTGGGCACGGCGGTGGAGGCGGGCGGCGAGAAGGGCGAGCAGCAGGGCTGTGCCGGAGAGGATGGCGCCGATCCAGTTGGGGGAGGTGTAGCCGAGGCCCGCGGCGATCACGACACCGCCGAGCCAGGCCGCGAGGGCGTTGCCGAGGTTGAAGGCTCCGATGTTGGCGGCGGAGGCCAGGGTCGGAGCGGCCGAGGCCTGGTCGAGCACCCACTTCTGCAGCGGCGGGACGGTCGCGAAGCCGAGGGCGCCGATCAGGGAGAGGGTGATCGCGGCCAGCACCTTGTTGTGGGCGGTCGCGGTGAACAGCAGCAGCGCGGCGGTGAGGGCCGCGAGGGTGGTGAGGAGCATCGGCATGAGCCTGCGGTCGGCGAACCTGCCGCCGAGGAGGTTGCCCAGGAACATACCGACACCGAAGAGGACGAGCAGCCAGGTCACCGCGCCCTCGGTGTAGCCGGCCACCTCGGTCATCATCGGGGTGATGTAGGTGATCGCGGCGAAGACACCGCCGTAGCCGAGGACGGTCATGGCCATGGCCAGCCACACCTGTACGTTGCGGAATGCGGCGAACTCGGTGCTCACGGTCACCGAATCCGGTCGGCCCGCCTCGGGCACCAGCTTGGCGACGCCGAGGAAACCGATGATGCCGAGCGCGGCGACGGCGGCGAACGTGACGCGCCAGCCGGCGGCCTGGCCGAGGTACGTACCGCCGGGGACGCCGACGATGTTGGCCACGGTCAGGCCCATGAACATCAGGGAGATGGCCGAGGCCTTCTTCTCCGGGGCGACGAGGTCGGCCGCGACCACGGAGCCGATGCCGAAGAACGCGCCGTGCGCCAGGGAGGCCACGATCCGGCCGATGAGCATGACGCCGAAACTCGGTGCGAGGGCGGACAGCGCGTTACCGATGACGAACAGCGTCATCAGGAACATCAGCATCTTCTTGCGGGACACCTTGGTGCCGAGAACGGTCAGGAGCGGCGCGCCGAACACGACGCCCAGGGCGTAACCGGAGACCAGCCAGCCGGCGGACGGGATGGTCACGCCGAAGTCGCCCGCGACCTGGGGCAGCACACCCATGATCACGAATTCGGTGGTGCCGATCCCGAAGGCCCCGATGGCGAGGGCCAGGAGCGCGAGAGGCATGGGGAGCTACCTTCCAAGTTCTTGCGTTGAGCACTTACGTCACACGACAATAGTTGCATGCGCGGCATAAAGCAAACGTCGACTAAGTTGTTACGCATATATTCGGCGTATGCAATGATTGAGAACGGTCCGACGAAGGAGGCCCCGTTGACTGCCACCGCCCCCGCACTGACCGCCCTGGCCCACGGCTGGTGCGCGCTGTCCGTGCTGCACGGAAGAATCGAGTCCCACCTCGAACGCGCCCTGCAGGCAGGTCATGGCCTGAGCGTGCGCGAGTACTCGCTCCTCGACGTCCTCAGCCGCCAGCACGACGGGGAGGGCGGGCACCTGCAGATGAAGCAGGTCGCCGACTCCGTCCTGCTCAGCCAGAGCGCGACGACCCGTCTGGTCACCCGCCTCGAGGACCGCGGACTCCTGGGGCGCTACCTGTGCCCCACCGACCGGCGCGGGATCTACACCGACGTCACCGGGGCCGGCCTCGAACTGCTCGGCGAAGCCCGCCCGACGAGCGAGGAGGCCCTGCGCACGGCGTTGCGGGAAGCGGCCGAGGACCCCCGCCTGGAACCTCTGGTACGCACCGTCGAAACCGCGTGGGTACCGACGATGGCCGCCGCGTGAAAGCAGGCACCCTCGACGGACGAGGCGGCCCGGAGCGCCGCGGCCCGTCGGCCTCCCGGACCCGGGAAGCGGCCCCGGCGAGGCACTGATACGGATGGAGGCGGCCCCGCCGCGACCGCGGGAGAAGCGCTTTTCCTGGCGCCCGTCCGGGACGCTTCCGCCATGGCCGGGCGGGCCGGCCTCGACGCCGAGCGGTTCGCGCCCGGCGACGAGGTCTCCGGCGGCCTCGCGGCGCCCGCCGAAATCGCCTGGGCGACGAAGCCGGCGGGCACACCGGACGGGTGCTCCCGCCCGCCGGGGCGGCAGGAGCCCGGTGCTCGGACGCCCGGGGACACGCACGCGGCAGGCGCGTGCCGTGGCGAACGGCTGGAGTGCCCGGCCCCCTCGCCCGTCGTCGTGCGTCCGGCCCGGCGCCGAGGAGTCCGCCGGTGCCCGGCGGATCTCCGGTCGCCGCTTCTCGTCACGCTCGGGCACGGCACCGCTCGCCCCGGCCCGCCGGGCCCCGGCGAACGGTGCCGGCGGGTCACTCCCCGCTCAGCTGCCGCTCGGCGCGATGAGCGACACCTTGCACGTGCCGACCTCGGTGCCGCCCTGGTGGAAACGGACGGTGAGCGTGCAGCGCCCGTCGTTGTCGCGCGTGGGCCTGTCGGCCGACACGAGGCAGGGGATGTGGAACTCCACGTAGCGCTTGAAGTGCGTCTCGCAGGACACGAGCAGACTCTGGGGCGCGCCCACGGCGAGCAGGGCCGCCTGCCGCGCCGCCTCCATGAGCACCATGCCGGGCACATGGTCGACGGGGTGGTCGAAGAGCACCGGATGCTCGGCGTCGACCCGCAGCGCATGGACACCGGCGTCGGCCGACGCGCCGATCACGACGTCGAACTCGCAGTCCCTGCCCACGAGTCCGTGCTCGACGGGCTCGACGGTCGTACGCGGCGGCTGCGCCCCCAGCCGGTCGCCGCGCAGCCGGCGGTAGACGGCCGGTGAAGCGCATTTGCCGCTCAGCCGACCGGTTCCGAACGGCACACCGTCCCGGTGCGCCACGACGTCGTACCCGAAGGAACTGACCACTCCGGCCCGCCGTTTGACGTCCCCGAGGCGCATGTGGAGGACCACGTGGGCGGGGCGGCAGGGCCTCGACAGGCGCACCCCTTCCTCCGTGACGGCGAACGCGGTGGACTCGGTGAGGAAGCTGAAGTCCATCGGGACGTCCAGAGCCTCGTGGGCAAGTAGCAGACAGGCCTGCCGAATCGTTTCGGCTAAGAGCATCGGGTCGTGCCAACGGCCGTCGACGCGGCCGTAGTAGCTGTGCCCGCGGGACCACTGCGCGCCGAGGTACTGGATGTCCTCGGTGGCCTGCCAGCCGGTCAGCAGTACCTCGGACACGGCGGCCCGGTGAACCAGGCTGCGCGGCATGGTCTGTTCGAACAGTTCGGGGCCGGGCTTCTCGGCTCTCGCACAATGCGGCCGGTCGGCTTGCAGAAGGGTGCTCATCCTGAACTCTCCTCGTGGAAGCTGAACCTGATGATCGCGCTTTGAACAGGGCAGACATGGCGGCATATGCCCAAGAAGGTGCAGTGAGGCTTGGAAGAGAATACTAGCCGACTGGTATTTTTTTGCTAGAGGAAGCTAGATTGGATCTACGACAGATCCCGGCGATCACCGGAAGGATGGAAGACCACCATCCACGCCGGGACGCAACGGGACGGAGAAGCGACAGTGACTGGTGCGACAAGGGTTCGACAGGAGCGCGCCGAGGCGACCCGGGAGGCGATCCTGGACGGGGCGGCAATCGCCTTCGACGCGATGGGGTTCGGTAGCACGAGCCTCACCGACATCGCCAAGCACTCAGGCGTCACCAAGGGGGCCATGTACTTCCACTTCCAGTCCAAGGAAGCACTGGCCAAGGAACTGATGACGATGACGACCCAGTTCGAGGCGACCCCCTACGTCGCCCGGTACGACGTCCCCGGCGTGCAGACCGCCATCGACCTCACGCACGAGATGGCGTACGGCCTGCGCACCAGCGCCCGGGTACGGGCCGGGGTCCGGCTCGTCATCGAGCTCGGCTCGTTCACCGAACCCGATCCGACGCTCTACAACAGGTGGGTCGAATCCGTCCGCGACATGCTGGCGCAGGCCCAGGGGCGCGGTGACCTCAAGCCCGAGGTCGCCATCGGGGATCTGGCGGTGTACGTCGTCGGAGCGTTCGCCGGCGTGCAGATCGCCTCCCAGGTGCGCACCTCCCGCAACGACCTGAAGGAGCGGATCACGGACATGTGGACCTGGCTGCTGCCGGGCATCGTCCCGCCGCGCCGCGCCTCCCGCTTCCTGCCCGCCGGATCGCCGGGACTGTGGGAAGCGATCGACGCCCTGGAGAGCTCCGGCTGATTCACCGGGGTCCGCGAGGCCGTTCTCCGTCGGTTCACGGGGAAACCACGGACGGCCTTGCGGTCCGGATCAGCCCGGCACCGCCCGGCGGGGTCAGGAGCGGAAGCACCAACTCCCACAGATGGCCGAGCCATTTCCCGCTCTCGTCGGCGGTCACGCCCATCCAGGCCATGATCTCGACGCCCGAGACGGCCGCGGTGACGAGCGTATGCGCGGACGCGTCGGCGACGTCGGCGGCCAACTCGCCGTTCCTGCGGGCTTCCTCGAGCAGCCGCCACAGCCGCCCCAGCCACAGCGGATAGAAGTCCATCGGATCGGGTCTCCCGCCCAGCCGCTCCCGCGTGATGCGCACACCCGCCCTGACGAAGGGGTCCTCCCGCAGCAGGCGCCCCAGACCGTGCGTGGCGTCCACCAGGATCTGCAGGTGCGGGACCTGCGTGCCGGACAGGTCCTCGATCATCGACTCCAGCACGTCCCGGCCGCGCGCCTGGACGGCGTTGGCCAGTTCGTCCTTGGTGGGGAAGTGGAAGAACAGAGCCCCCTTCGTCACACCGGCCGCGCGACTCACGTCACCGAGGGTCGCCTTGACGAAGCCGTGGTCGGCGAACTGCTCGGCCGCGGCCACCACCAGCCGTTCCAGCGTGCGTTCGGAACGCTCCTGCTTCACCATCGCGCTGCTCCACCTCATCCTCCGGGAACGGGCCGACAGCTGCCGCCCCGGCGCGTCGGCAGGAGGAGTGCGGCATCCGCGGGGCCCGCGACCACCTCGGCCCCGTACCCACCCGCACGGAAGCCGGGTCGCCGGGTCAATATCAGCACTCTATAAACCGGACGGACGGTATGTCAATGGAAACCGGTCGACTGGCTTGGTGGGTGGGGGGTGATCACGCGCCCGTCCTCCGGGCCCGCCCGCCGGGGCGGTGAGGACGGCACGTCACAGCACGCGGATCGCCGACTCCGCGTGCCTCTTGGCCAGTTGGAGGACGGTGGTGGCGTTCCGGCCGAGCTCCTGGCGCACGTACCGGCGGGCCGTGGCCAGGTCGGCGGTCGGGCCGAGCGTCCGCGTCACCGCCTCCTCGCGCAGCACCACGCTGTGCTGCGAGACGACCGTCACGCCGCTCTCGTCGGGCAGCACCGACCACTCGCCGGTGTGCGCCTCCACCAGGTCGGGCGTGACCGTCTGCTTGTGGACGATGCGCCCGGCGTGCGGGAAGCAGATCCGCACCGATTCGGTGGTGTGCGTCGTGCCGTCGGCCGTCCGCGTGTCCATGGACAAGGTCTGGACGCCGGGACTGTTCTCGGTCAGGTCCAGGCGGGAGACGTGCGGGACCAGGCCGGGCCAGTCGCCCGCGCGGTACAGGAAGTCGTAGACCAGCTCGGCCGGCCCCCTGACCCGCACGGAGTGCTCGAAGGACAGGGCGAGGTCGTCCAGGTGCCTCCAGCGCTCGGCGAGGCGCTTGATGTTGTCCAGTTCGGCGCAGGAGTTGGTGTCGCAGGCCCTCTTCACCCATGCCACGTCGTCGGGGCGGTTGCCGACGACCGTGAAGTCGCGCAGCAGCGTCAGCAGGCAGGTGCCGCCTGGCCGTTCCTCGACGGTCCAGGTCCCGTGCAGGGTCTCGACCGGTGCCTGCGGCAGGGTGTGGCGGAACTCGATCCGCCGCTGCACGGGATCCTGCCGGCGCCGCGAGATCCATGAGTGGACCTCGCCGTTGGCGACGACCCACATCCGCAGCCGCTCGTGTGTCGCGTCGAACTCCAGCCGCTCCACGTGCACGTTCGGCGGGAAGTGCAGCGGCCACTGCGTCGCGTCCGCGACCAGTCCGTAGACGACTCCGGCTGCCGCGTCCACCTGGACGGAGTGCACCGTGCGGTGTACCGGCCCGATCGGCACCACGTTCACGTCTTCCTCGATTCCTCGGCAAAGGTCGGTGACTGTCCGGACCTCGGCAGGACGTCGGGCGCCCGCGTTCCCCGGCGGGCCCGCGGAGGCGTCCTGTCGAGGCTGGTGCCGATGGTCTCGGGCCGGAGGCCGTCAGTGGGTCCGAGGAGCGGTGCGCGGCTCGCGCCACCGGGCTCCCGGCCCGGGAAGGCGGAGTTCTGGCCGGCCGATGTCTCACGGTAGGTCGACAATGCGCGTGCTCCTCCGGCTCCGGCGGGGCGGGCATACGCCGCTGGACGCACTCACCGTCCGCCGGAGCACTCGAGGAATCGTCGAAGGGCGCTCGACCGGTGCCGCGGACGGGGCCGGCAGCCGGTCCGGGGGAGCGGCGACGAGGAAGAGGAGGGGAGGGCCGTCCCGTCCTTGCGGGGTCGGGCGCGGGCGGACCGGCCGCCGTCGCCCGGGCCGGCGGCCACACCGGCGGGCGCGCCCCGAAGGGGGACCGGGATCAGGCCGCGTACAGGTTGAAGGTGGAGCCGCGGCGCGGGCCGCGGATGACGTCGAGGGCAGGGTCGACCGCGAGCATCGCCTGGTGCAGGCGCTGCAGCTGGGGCGAGGGCTCGACGCCGAGGTCCTCGACGAGCCGCAGGCGCAGCTTGCGGTAGACGTCCAGGGCGGTGGCCTGGCGCCCCGAGCGGTACAGGGCCACCATCGCCTGCGAGTGCAGCCCTTCGTGCTGGGGGTGCCGGGCGATCAGGTCGGCGAGCTCCGCGATGACCTCGGAGTGCCGGCCGAGCCGCAGGTCGGCGTCGATACGGCGCTCGACGGTGACGAGGCGGCTCTCCTCCACGCGCATCACCTCGATCTCCAGGATCGGACCCGTGCTCACGTCCACCAGGGCGGTGCCTTCCCACATCCCGAGCGCGTCGCGGAACTGTGCGGCGGCCCGCTCGTCGTCGCCCGCCTCGAACGACGCCTGCCCCGCGGTGACCAGTTGCTCGTAGCGGTGCACGTCGACGCACTCGGGGGACACCTGCAGCAGATATCCGCCGTGCCGGGTGGCGAGGACCTCCTTGGCGCTGCCGGGTGCGTCGGGTCCCATCGCGGTGCCCAGGCGCCGGCGCAGTTGCAGGATGTACGTCTGCAGCGTGGTCATCGCGCTCTGGGGCATGTTGCTTCCCCAGATCTCCTCCATGAGCGTGGACACGGGCACGACCCGGCCCGGGTAGAACGACAACAGCGCGAGAATCTGCCTCGGCTTGCCGGCGGTCGGTACGATGGACACCCCGTTGACGTCAGCGCTCAACGGGCCCAGAACCTGGATCTGCATGGCTTCCTCCCATACCCGGTCGGGTCCGCGGTGGTGCGACACCACCGGCGCATCGCACGGTAGCCGTGTTCGCCCGGCCGCCCCCCGTATCTCCACTGCGGTTCAAGCCCCGCTCCAAGGCGGCCGGTCGGCCGCTCGGAGGGCGCCCGATGCGGCCGTCAGCCCACCCGGGTCAGCCGCTCGCGGTCGGTACCGAGCGTCTCCGAGGTGTGCTCCGGATTGGCCATCAGGATCGACCGCTGAAGCCGCCGCAGTCCGGAGGAGGGCTCGAGTCCCAGATCCCGTACGAGAGTCGTCCGCAGCCGCTGGTACACGTCGAGCGCCTCGCTGCGGCGCCCCGAGCGGTGCAGGGCGAGCATGAACTGGGCGTGCAGGTTCTCGTGCGTGCGGTAGCGGCTGACCAGCACGGTCAGCTCGCCGAGGAGCTCACGGTGGCGGCCGAGCCGCAGATCGGCCTCGATGCGCTGGTCGAGCGCGCACAGCCGGCTCTCCTCCAGGCGCCGGCTCTCCATCTCCAGCTGCGGCCCCGCCTGCACGTCGGCGAGCGCGGAGCCGGTCCACAGCGCGAGGGCGTCCCCTAACTCGCGGGCCGCGCGCGGGAAGTCGCCCCCGTCCATGGCCCGGTAGCCGAGCCCGGCGAGCCGCTCGAACTCGCGCACGTCGCTGGAGCCGTCGAAGGTGTGGAGCACATAGCCGCCAGGAGCGGTGGCGAGCACGTCCTTGGGCGTACGCGCCGAAGCGCCCTGCGGGTCCTTCCGCAGGGCGGCCGCGATCATCTCCCGCAGCTGCAGTACATAGGTCTGCAGGGTGGTGCGCGCACTGCGCGGCGGGCGGTCCCCCCAGAGCTCCTCTATGAGCGAGGCGACGGGCACGACCTGATCGGCACGCAGGGCCAGCAGGGCCAGCACCTGTCGCGGCTTGGGCGCCCGTGGCGTCACCGAGACCTCGTTCTCCGTCACGGCCAACGTGCCCAGCAATTCGATGTCCACGCCGTTTCCCCTCTTCGTGCACGAGTCATCAGTCGCCCGAGGCCGCGTCCATGTCTCGGTGCGTCGAGTTAAAAACAGGTCGAACGGTTTGTCAATATAAAACCAACCGTGCTGTTTTAGAATTCTCTCGCACGCGGCCAAGGATCCTCCAGGCGGGAAAGAGGGCGCCTGAACGGTCAAACATGGGCGTATGGGCAAGAGGTGGGCGGTGAGGCGCGCAGTACTCGCGCTCCTGCGGCGCGGATAAAGAGACCTTGCGGTCTATTATCGAGGGGCTCGCAACCCGGACTGTGGGCCTTCTGCCCCGCAGGACGAGCCACGCTCCAGCAGGTCGCGAGTCCCGGCCGCCCGAACGGCCAGAGGACCTGTGCCCGGGGACCGCCGGGCAGCGACCGCCCCGTCCGAGCGCGCCGGTACGGTGGCCCCGGCCGGACCGGGGCACGGGCCGTTGCGTTCAGCCGCCGAGCCGCCGGGTGGCCTCGCCCAGCAGGCGCGCCAGATCGCCCACCGTCTCGTCGCCCGCGGCGTCCGCCGTCAGCACCACGGTCCGGGCCCGCGATCCGTCCTCCGCGAGACGGCGGGCCGTCTCGTAGGCGCCCGCCCCACCGCCCGAGAAGGCGACGAGCAGCAGCGGCTCGTCCGCCCCGGCCACGGCACGCAGCGCCCCGTGCCAGGCCCGGGGCCCCTCCGGCGAGAGCCGCAGCAGGAGCACCGTCTCCGGCCCCGTGTACTGCCGCGACAGCCGGGCGTACCAGGCCCGGGGAGCGCCCGGCGACGGCACCAGACAGATGATCCCGCCCCTCCGCTCGCCCCGGCGCAGCGTCAGGAAGGGGGGCTGGGCGGGCGCCGTCACTGACAGCCCGTCGAGGAGTTCGGCGATGGGTCTCGACTCGTCGGCCTCGTGGGGCAGTTCACGCAAAAGGTCGGCGCAGTCGGTCAGCAGACCGGTGCCGTCCGTCAGCCGGGAGCGGTCGTGGATCACGGACAGCACCAGGCCGCCGGCCGCGTCGCGCCGCGAGACCAGCGTGACCGGGAAGGCGTTCGCGGCACCCGTGATCTCGGGAAACTCCATGCGGATGCCGTGCGCGGCGAGCGTGGGCTCGAGCCGTTGCAGCGGATCCAGACCGCTCTCGAAGACGAGCAGGCTCTCGGCGGCCCGCCCGGACCCGGGGGACCCGTCCGGCGCCGTGCCGGTCCAGTCGTGGATCTGGCCCGCCGACACCCACTCGTACGACGACAGGTCGATGGCCTGGTCCCGCAGGGCGGCCAGCAGATCGGGCACCGTGGCGGCGGGGTCGACCTCGACCGAGACGGGCAGCGAGTTGCGCAGCGCCCCGGGCAGCAGTTCCACGCCCTCCAACGGGATGCCCCGCCCGGAGACCGCCACGCTGAACCGCACCGGCAGCGAGCCCTCCGCTCCGGCGGCCCGGTACAGCAGCAGCGCCCAGGCGGCCTGCAGCGCGCCGCTCTCCGTGGCACCCCACCGGGCGGCCCACGCGTCCAGACGGGCGGCCTCGACGGAGCTGAGCCGCACCCGTGCCCGTGCGGAACCGGTCTCCCAGGCGACGGGTGAGGAGGTGACATGGGCCGCCACCGAGGCCGCGGGCCGCAGCCCGGAGCGCAGCCAGAAGTCCCGTGCCGCGGCGAGGTCCTGGGCCTCGACCCAGCGCGCGTAGTCGCGTACGTCCGGACGCCGGTCACCGCCCGGCAGCGGGCCGTCCGACAGATAGGCGCGGTAGAACTCCGCGACGAGCAGGCGCACGCTCCAGGTGTCGAGCAGCGCCAGGTGATACGTGAGCAGCACCCGCGTGGCCTGCGCCCTTGTGCTGTCGCCGCCGGGGCCGTCGAACAGCGTGATCCGCAACGGCCCCGGAGAGCGCGGATCGAGTCCGCGCCGCCGGTCGTCCGCGAGAGCGTCGGGCCCGGCGCCCGGATGCGCCATCCGCACCACGTCCGGCACGATCCGGTCGTGGATGGTGATCACGGGATCCGGGCCGTGGCCGAAGGCGGCCCGCAGGGCTGCCTCCCGGTCGAAGACACCCTGCCACGCCGCCCTGAACCGGGCGTGATCCAACGGCCCGTGCCAGATCCAGCTCAGCTGCTCGATCTGCCGCCCGGTCCCGGGATGCGCTTCGGCGTCGGCCAGCAGTTCGTGCTGCACCGGGCTGGCGGTGACGGGCCTCGTCGTGGCGGGCGGGACCGCGGCACTGCCCGCCAGCTCGTCCAGCACGTCCCGCAGCACGGCCAGCAGCCGGGCCGCGGACTCCTCGCCGATGCCGTCGCGGGCGGCGGGCAGCCAGTCGAGCCCGACGCACAGCCGGCCGCCACGTGTCCGGGCGTCGACGTCCAGCGCGTACGCGACGGCGTCCCGCTGCGGCTGCCGCACCGCGCGCACGTGCGCGTCCGGAGTGAACCGCACCAGCACCGGTACGGGTTCGCGCAGCGCGAGCCGGAGCATCGGGCCCGGGGCGTGCTCCCGGAACGCGCCGAACGCGCCACGTCCCAGGTCGCCGAGGCCCGCGGCGACACGGGAGACGAACTGGCGCACGCTCTCGTCGCGCCCGCCCTCGAGCAGCACCGGCTCGGTCTCGACGAGCGGTCCGACCGTCCGGGCGAGAGCCGGACCGCCCTGCCGGCCGTCGACACACACGTCGAAGGAGGCGCACCCGGTGCCCCGCCACCGGATGAGGGCCAGTCCCATGGCCCCGGTGAGCAGCTGGGCAGGAGTGAGGCCGAAGCGCCGGGGCACGGCTCCGGCCAGCCGCCCGGTGGCCGCACGGCCCAGGGCGAAACCGGGGTGACGGCGCGGCTCACCGACGGGCAGCGGGGCACGCGGGCGGAACGCGCGGGCGGCGGCGCGGCCCTCGGCAACGGCGTGCCAGCGATCGGTCTCCCGGGGATCGGTGGCCATCGCGGGCAGCGCGGCGCTCCAGTCCGTGTACCGCACGTCCTCGGCCGCGGGTTCCTCGCCGGGCCGGGCCAGGGCGGCCCGGAGCTCGGCCATGAGAATGTCCAACGAGAGCTGGTCGACCACGAGTTCGTGGGCCACCACCACAAGCCTGCGCCGCCTGCGCAGCAGCAGGGCGCACAGCGTGCCGCCGGCGGCGGGGTCCAGGCCGCGGGCAGCGACGGCGACGGCCTCGTGCTCGCGGGCCCGCGCGACGCCGGTGAGGTCCACGCAGGCGGCCGCGGACACGAGCGGCACGGTATGGATGCTGCCGCCCTCCGTCGTGCCGATCCGGGCGCTGAGCAGCGGGTGCGCCCGGGCCAGGGCCCGCAGGGCGCGGTCCACCGCGGCCGGGTCGAACGGCTCGGCCGCGTTCAGCGCACTGAAGAGGTGCGGGCTCCGGTCGTCCTCGGCGCGCCGGATCAGGTCGAGCTGGGCCGGTGCGAGAGGGACGGCGGGCCCGTCACGAGAGGTGAGCAGATCGGCCACGAGACCGGCCGGGAAGACACCGGCCCGCTCGTGCGCGTCACCGGACGCCGCAGTGGCCGGCTGCGCCTCGACGTGCAGCAGGTGATGGTCGGGCCCGAGCCGTTGCAGGCTGTGACGCCATGTGCGGCCGCCGGGAGTACGCATGGCGGCATGGTCGAGCGCCGCGGAGACCCGGCCCTCGGCCAGTGGGCCCCGGACCTCCAGGACGGGCGGGACATGAAGGGGCGACTGCCCGGCGTCGACGATCACGGTCATCGACGCATCGGTGCAGCGCTCGGCGGTGGCGCGGCCGTGGCTCATCGGCATTCGGGGCGGGGCCCCTGCCCCCTCTCACGCAGCGAAAAGCTTTTCCCTGCTCGGCACGGTAGCCGCGCCCGCGCGGCGCGCCCGATTCCTCCAGCGCACCTGGAGTGCTCCCCGATCGGACCTCAGCCGGACGGCCCGGTTCGACCGGAAATCCAGGGGGCGGAATCAGGAACTCGGGAAATAGTGGCCCGCCCTCCTGGCGGGGGGAATGCGGAGGACGGGCCGCGGGGCGGCCCTGCCGCCGCGCATCACCATGGCACCGCGTGCTCGAAGGAGGCTCGAGCCTCACTGCAGCAGACGGCACTTCAACGCATCCGCGCAGCTCATCAAGGCGGAACGCGGATACTCGCAGCGGAGCGGTGACCGGTTGCCGAGCCCGCGGAATCCCCTGACAGGAAGGGAATCGGCATCGGTTCCCTCCCTTTTCCGCCACGGACATCACTTTTCTCTTCCCGTGGCCGTGTGCGTCATTCCGGGCATACGCGTGTGCCCGCGACATCACGTACGGAGCGGGCTTCCCGAAGGCCTTGTCCAAAGGCCCCTTCCGGTTCCGAAGGCCTCTTCCGAAGGCCTCTTCCGGACGCCTCTTTCGAACGCGGAACCGCTGATATGCGATGCCGCGCATTTCCGTATCGGCCACGCCGTCACCCGCATCCGGACACACGCTCTCACTCGCTGCGGGACCGGGCATGCACCAGGGCGTTCTCGGTCACGAAGCCGGGCAGCAGCAGCTCCCAGACCCCGGCGATCCGCTGCTCGGCCAGCCACTGCGGATCATCCCCGGCCAGCACTTCGACACCCACCGTCAACGCCACGACCACCGCCGCGACGTCGCCCGGTGAGACTCCGGGAGCCAGGTGCCCCTCCGCCTCGGCGCGGTGCAGCGTCTCCTCGACCCACCCGTGCCAGGTCCGCACCAGTCCGGCGCCGGCCCCCAGGACACGTTCGGCGCCGAGCTCGAATCCGGCCCGGACGACGATGTCGTCCGAGAGACGGACCGCCAGCCGGTGCGTCGCGTCGACGAGTGCCTGCACCGCACTGGCCGACGCGCCTCCCGAGAGCCGGACGAGCTCATGGACCACGTCCGTGGCCGCTTCCTCGACCGCGCGGGCGAGCGCCTTCTTGCTCGCGAAGTGGAAGTGCAGTGCTCCGTTGCTGACGCCTGCCCGCTTGCTGATTGCCGCGAGCGACGAGGGCACGTACCCCTCTTTCGCGAACACTGCGGCCGCGGCATCGATCAGCGCCTTCCTCGTGCGCACCGCACGTTCCTGCTGGGCCATTCGACTTCTCCTGGGGCCATCGACGGCGAGATGTCTACGACCGCCGTGGTGATGCGGTGGTCACTGCGGGGGGTTGCCGTGCTTGCGGGCGGGCAGATCGGCGTGCTTGGTGCGCAGCATCGCCAGGGACCTGATCAGCACCTCGCGGGTGCCGGCGGGGTCGATGACGTCGTCGACCAGGCCGCGCTCGGCCGCGTAGTACGGGTGCATCAGCTCGGCCTTGTACTCCTTGACCATCTTCTGGCGCATGGCCTCGGGGTCGGGGGCGTCGGCGATCTGGCGGCGGAAGATGACGTTGGCGGCTCCCTCCGCGCCCATCACCGCGATCTCGTTGGTGGGCCAGGCGTAGGTGAGGTCGGCACCGATGGACTGGCTGTCCATGACGATGTACGCGCCGCCGTAGGC
>NZ_JBHJQP010000194.1:0-14705 GCF_042262625.1 Streptomyces sp. NPDC056347
CGTCGTGGTGCGGACGGCACTCTGGAGTACGCGGGTCGTGGTGACGACCAGGTGAAGGTGCGTGGCTTCCGGATCGAGCTCGGTGAGATCGAGAGCGTGCTGTGTGCTCACGGTTCGGTGACGCGGGCGGTGGTCGTGGCGCGTGAGGACCGGCCGGGCATCAAGCGCCTCGCCGCGTACCTGGTGACCGACGGCCCCACCGCCGATGTGGACTTGGGGGCTGTGCGTGAGCATGTGGCTGCGGCGCTGCCGGAGTACATGGTTCCGTCTGCGTTCGTGGTGCTGGAGGAGCTGCCGTTGAACGCGAACGGGAAGCTCGACCGCAAGGCCCTGCCCGCGCCCGAGTTCACCGCCGACCAGGATGCCCGTGTTGCTCCGCGGACGGACACGGAGCGTGTTCTGGCGTCGGTCTGGGGTGAGGTCCTGGGCCTTCAGGACGTGGGTGTGCACGACAACTTCTTCGACCTCGGCGGCGACTCGATCATCAGCCTCCAGGTCGTCTCACGCGCCCGCCGCGCCGGACTCGCCGTCTCCTCCCGCGACGTCTTCCAACACCCGACCATCGCCGCCCTCGCCACGCAAGTGGACCTGGCCGGAGCGCAGGGCACGGAGGGCGTGGGAGACGGGACGGCGCGGCAGGAGCCGGTCAGCGGTGTGGTCGCGACCACACCCGTCCGGGAGTGGTTCTTCGAGACGCACCCCGTCGCGCCCGGCCACTTCAACATGTCCCTGGCGTTCGTGCTGCCCGGGGACACCGACCTCGACGCCCTCCGGGCCGCCGTCGGCGCTCTCGTCGCCCGGCACGACGCGCTGCGTTCCACCTTCGTACAGGGAGTGGACGGGACCTGGACCGGACGCATCGCCCCGGACATCGACCTCGACGCCGTCCTCACCGTGCACCCGCTGCCCGCGGACGGCACGGAGGAGGCCTGGCACGAGGCGGTCGTCACGGCGCAGGCGGGGATCGACCTCGCCGCCGGCCCGCTCGTCCGCGCGGTCGTCGGCACCGGCCCGGACGGCGACGCCCCCGCCCGTCTGCTGATCACCGCGCACCACCTGGTGATCGACGGCGTCTCGTGGCGCATCCTGCTCGCCGACCTTGCCACGGCCTACGCCCAGGCGGTCGCCGGCGTCGTACCGGACCTCGGGCCACGGACCTCGTCCGTGCGCGACTGGGCCGACCGGCTCACCGCGTACGTACGGGAGGGCGGTTTCGACGACCAGACGGCGTACTGGCGCTCCGTCGCGGAAGCGGCCACCGTCGACCTGCCGTTGGACATGCCGACGGGCAGCAACAAGGTCGCCGACCAGGCCGCCGTGTCGATGTCCCTTGCCCCCGAGGAGACGCACGCTCTGCTGCACCAGGTGCCCGGCCGGTACCGCACCCAGATCAACGACGTCCTCCTCGCCGCCCTCGCCCGCACTCTGAAGGGCTGGACCGGACGGGACGGGACCGCCGTGAACCTGGAGGGCCACGGCCGCGAGGAACTGTTCGACGACGTCGACCTGACCCGCACCGTCGGCTGGTTCACCGCGATGTACCCGGTGGCGCTCGAACTGCCCGCCGGGAGGGACTGGGCGGGGATCATGCGGGCGGTCAAGCGCCAGCTCCGCGCGATCCCCGACCGCGGCGTCGGCTACGGTGCGCTCCGCCACCTCGCGGAGACGCCCGACCTCGTGCCCGCCCTCGACCCGCTGATCAGCTTCAACTATCTGGGGCAGTTCGGTACGGCGTCCGGCACCGGAGACGGGCTCCTGGACCAGTCCGCCGCGGTCGGCGGCCAGGAACACGGACCGGAACAGGAGCGGAACCACCTGATCGACGTGGTCGCCGCGGTGGACGACGGCAGGTTCGTCGTCACCTGGTACTACTCCGCCGCCGTGCACCACGAGGAGACCATCGCGGCCCTCGCCGAAGCGTTCGTCGCCGGTCTGCGAGACGTGGCCCAGGGGTGACGGCCCCAGCGGCAGTCACCACTTCCCCCACCTCCCGCCCCACCCCAACCCTCCGCCCCGCCCTTTTCTTGGTGTCACAAGGAGACGCGAGATGAGCACGCAACCGTCCCGGGAGAGCCGGATCAGCGCCCTGCCCGCCCACATGCAGGAACTGCTCCGCGCACGCATGGCCGGTGCCGCGGCGGCGGTCGAACCCGACGCCATCCCGTCCGTCGCCCGGGGTGAGGGGGCGGAGCTCCCGGCCTCGTTCGCGCAGCAACGCCTCTGGTTCCTGGAGGAGTTCCGGCCGGGCGGCACGGAGTACAACTCGGGGCTCGCGCTCCGGGTGCGCGGCGCACTCGATGTCACCGTGCTCCAGCAGGCCGTGGACACGCTGGTGGCCCGGCACGAGGCGCTGCGCACCACCTTCGCCTCCGTCGACGGGCGCGTGGTGCAGGTCGTGCACCCCACGCTCGCCGTCCCGATCGAGCACTTCGACGCGACCGGGCGGGCCGGGACCGGCGGCGCGGAGGATCTCCTGCGCGCCTGCCTGCTCACCCCGTTCGACCTGCGTGAGGGCCCTCTCGTCCGGGTGTGCCTCGTGCACGTCGCCGACGACGAGCACGCCCTTCTCCTCGCGATGCACCACATCGTCACCGACGGGCGGTCGCTCGACGTTCTCGTCGGCGAACTCGCCCGGTGCTACGCCGCCGGTACGACGGGCACGGCGCCCGGCCTCGCCCCGCTCCCGATCCAGTACGCGGACTTCGCCGTCTGGCAGCGCGACCAGGTCGCCGCGGCGGGCTCGGCGGCGGTGGACGGACTCGGCTACTGGCGCGAACGCCTCGCCGGGCTCGAACCCCTGGAGCTGCCCACCGACCGGCCCCGGCCGGCCGTGCGCGACTCCGCGGGCGCGGTCCACGCCTTCCAGGTCCCGCCGGAGCTGGCCCGAGGGCTGGCCGCGGCGGGACGGGAACGGGGCGCCAGCCTCTTCGTGACCCTCACGGCCGTCACCCAGCTGCTTCTGTCGAGGTACAGCGGCCAGGACGACATCGCACTCGGCACCGCCACGTCGGGCCGGGACCGCACCGAACTCGAGAACCTGGTCGGGTTCTTCGTGAACACCCTCGTGCTCCGCTCGCGGATCGACCGGACCGCCACGTTCGGCGACTTCCTCACCGAAGTGAAGGACACCGTCCTCGGTGCCTTCGACCACCAGCACGTGCCCTTCGACCGCGTGGTCGAGGCCGTGGCCCCCGAGCGCGACCCGAGCCGCATGCCGCTGGTCCAGGCCGTGATCGTGCTGCAGAGCTCCACGGAGGACGCCCCTGAGTTTCCCGGTCTCACCCTGGAACCGATGGGGGTGAAGAGGGACGCGCTGCCCTTCGACTTCATGCTCGAATTCGAGGAACAGGGCGAGGAGCTGACGGCAGCGATCGAGTACAGCACCGATCTGTTCGATGCGGTGACCGTGGAGCGGATGGCGGGGCATTGGCTCGGGCTGGCCGAGGGGCTGGTGGCGAGTGTGGCTTCGGGTGCGGTGCTCGGCGAGGTGCCGATGTGGGGTGTGGGTGAGTCTGCTCGGGTGCGGGAGTCGGGGCGGGGTGCGGTGGCTTCGTTCGACGGGGCTGCTTCGGTGGTGGATGTGTTCGCGCGTCGTGTGGCCGTTGCCCCTGAGGCGGTGGCGGTGCGCTGCGGCAGTGCTGCGCTGACGTATGCGGAGCTGGACGCCGCCTCCGATCGTTTGGCGGGTGTTCTGGTCGAGCGTGGTGTCGTGGCCGAGTCCCGGGTCGGGCTGCTTCTGGAGCGGTCGGCGGATGTGGTCGTGGCGATGCTGGCGGTGTTGAAGGCGGGCGGAGTTTATGTGCCCGTTCATGCCTCGTATCCCGAGGAGCGGTTGCGGCAGGTGCTGTCGCAGGCCGGTGTGCGGGTGGTGCTGACCGACCGGGATGTGCCCGAGGTCGGTGGTGTTGCGACGGTGGGGGTCTCCGAGGAGGCGCCGGGTGGTGTGGCGCTGCCGGGGCGGGTTCCGGTGCAGTCGTTGGCGTATGTGATGTTCACGTCGGGGTCGACGGGTGTGCCGAAGGGTGTGGCGGTCACGCACGGTGACATTGTGGCGCTTGTGGCTGATGGCCGGTGGCGGTCGGGTGCGCATGATGTGGTGTTGTTCCATTCGCCGCATTCGTTCGACGCGGCGACGTACGAGGTGTGGGTGCCGTTGCTGAACGGTGGCACGGTGGTCGTTGCCGAGGCGGAGCTGAGTGCGTCGGTGGTGCGGGATGCCGTGGTGTCCGGTGTTTCTTCGGTGTTCATGACGAAGGCGTTGTTCGATTTGCTGGCGGGTGAGGATCCGGGGTGTTTCGCGGGTCTGCGCGAGGTGTGGACGGGTGGTGAGGCGGCGTCGGGTGCGGCGATGGGGCGGATGCTGGAGCACTGCCCGGAGACGCGGCTGGTTCATGTCTATGGTCCGACGGAGTCGACCACGTTCGCGGTGTGTGGTCCTGTCGGGGTGGGGGACACCCGGGCGTCCGTAGTGCCGTTGGGTGCGGTGATGGACAACACCAGCGCCTATGTTCTGGATGCGGCGATGCGTCCGGTGGGTGTGGGTGTTGTGGGTGAGTTGTATCTGGGTGGTTCGGGTCTGGTGCGTGGTTATGACGGGCGTGCGGATCTGACGGCGGAACGGTTCGTGGCCGATCCGTTCGGCCGGGGCGGACGCCTCTACCGCACGGGTGACCTGGTGCGTTGGCGGGAGGACGGCCGGCTCGACTTCCTCGGGCGTGGGGACGGTCAGGTGAAGATCCGGGGTTTCCGGATCGAGGTCGCCGAGATCGAGACCGTCCTGGCTCGTCACGCTTCCCTGGCTCTGGTGTCGGTGCAGGTCCGTGAGGACCGGCCCGGCACGAAGCGCCTCGTCGCCTACCTGGTCCCCGCACAGGGCGTGGACGTCGACCCGGCCGAGATCCGGGCCCATGCGTCCGCGTTGCTGCCGGAGTACATGGTTCCGTCGGCGTTCGTCGTCCTCGACGCGCTGCCGCTGAATGCCAACGGCAAGGTGGACCGCAAGGCCCTGCCCGCCCCCGAGACGGATGCCGCGGAGGAGTACGTCGCCCCGCGCACGGCGGCGGAGGAGACCCTGGCCGGTATCTGGGCCGACGTCCTCGGCCTCGAACAGGTAGGTGTCCACGACGACTTCTTCGCACTCGGCGGCGACTCGATCTCCAGCCTGAAGGTCGTCTCGCGCATGCGCGAAGCCCTCGGGGTCGCCCTCTCCCCGCGTGCCCTCTTCGACCACCCGACCGTCGGCGCGCTCACCGCCTCCCTCGCCCCAGCGACCGCGGCGGCACCGTCGCCCGTGGCCGTTCCGCGCCCGTCCGACGGACAGCTCCCGCTCTCGTACGCCCAGGAACGCCTCTGGTTCCTCGACCAGTTCGGGCACACCACCGTCGAGTACAACGTCGTCGAGGCCCTGCGCCTGACCGGCACCCTGGACCTGACGGCCCTGCATCTCTCGCTTGCCGCCCTGGTCGCCCGGCACGAGGCGCTGCGCACGACCTTCGACGCGGTCGAGGGCCGGGGCGTCCAGGTGGTGCACGAGCCGGCTGCCGTGGCGGACGCCTCCGCCGCCCGCCTCCGCGTCGTGGACGTCACCGGACAGGACGCACTGGACGCGCTGCTCGCCGAGGAGGCCGTCAGGCCCTTCGACCTGCGCCACGGGCCCCTGTTCCGCGCGCTCCTCGTCCGGCGGGCCGCCACGGGCCACGGGGACGACCCGGTCTCGAGCCCGGCGGAATACGTACTGGTGCTCGCGATGCACCACATCGTCACCGACGGCTGGTCCATGGGTGTGATCACCCGCGAACTGAGCGCCCTCTACGCCGCCGCCGTACGCGGCGCCCGCGCCGACCTTCCCGAACTTCCGCTCCAGTACGCAGACTTCGCCCTCCAGCAGCGTGCCGGAGCCACCACCTCGGCGGACTACTGGAAGGAGCGGCTCGGCGGCCTCGTGCCCCTCGACCTCCCGACCGACCGGCCGCGCCCGGCCGTCCGGACGACCGCCGGGGCGCTCCACTCCTTCGACGTGCCCGAGGCCGTGGCCGCCCGGCTCCGCGAATCCGGCCGCGCGCACGGGACGAGCCTCTTCATGAGCCTCACCGCGGTCACCCAGCTGCTCCTTGCACGCTGGACGGGACGGCGCGACATCGCCCTCGGCACGGCCGTGTCGGGCCGCGAACGGGCGGACTGGGAGAACCTGGTCGGCTTCTTCGTCAACACGCTGGTCCTGCGCACCGACGTCGACGAATCGCGGGACGTCGCCGCCCACCTCGCGGCCGTGCGCGCGACGGTCCTGGAGGCCTTCGCCCACCAGGACGTGCCGTTCAGCCGACTTGTCGAGGAGCTCGCCCCCGAGCGGGACACCAGCCGTACCCCGCTCGTCCAGGCGATGGTGAGCCTCCAGAACACCCCGGCCGCCGACCTCGACCTTCCGGGCCTGCGTGTCGAGCCGGTCGAACTGGGCCGGACGACGGCGCAGTTCGACCTCACCTTCGGCTTCCTGGAGGAAGGGGGGCGGCTGCGCGCCGGCGTCGAGTACAACACCGACCTGTTCGACGCCGACACCGTCGCCCGCATGGCGGCGCACTGGCTCGTCCTGGCGGAGGCCCTGTTCACCGCCGCGCCCGACGCGCCCGTCCATGCTCTGGCCACCGTGCCCCCGGGCCCGGCCACCACGGCGGAATCCGTCATGCCCGAGGCGGTCCCGGCCCCTGGCCCGCTCTCCGCTCCGGCCCTGTTCGGGCGCCACGTCGCCGGGACGCCCGACGCACCCGCGCTGATCAGCGCGACCGCGCCGGGTGAGACCCCGCTCTCGTACCGGGAGCTCGACGAGCGCGCCAACCGGCTCGCGCGGCTCCTGATCGGCGCGGGCGTCGGCGTGGAGTCCCGGGTCGCGCTCCTGCTGCCGCGCTCGGTCGACCAGGTCGTCGCCGTGCTGGGCGTCCTGAAGGCGGGCGCGGCCTACGTACCGGTCGACCCGGGCTACCCCCCGGGCCGGATCGGCCACATCCTGGCCGACAGCGGCGCCGGTCTGCTGCTCACCCGCACCGCCCTCCGCGACCGCCTTCCCACCCCCTCGCCGATCCCGGCGGGAGCCCCCGCCACTGACACGCTCGCCGCTCCGGCGGGCGCACCCGCCTCCCCCCACCCCCGCACGCTCCTGCTCGACGACCCCGACACCCTGCGGGCGCTCGACGCGCAGGACCCGGGTGATCCGGGGGTGCACGTGCCCGTCCACGCCACGGCGTACGTCATCTACACCTCGGGTTCGACCGGCCGCCCCAAGGGAGTCGCCGTGACCCACGCGGGCTTCGCGGCCCTGGCTCGGACGCAGACCGAGCGGTTGGGTGCCGGACCCGGCGCCCGGGTGCTCCAGTTCGCCTCACCCGGCTTCGACGCCTCCTGGTGGGAGCTGTCCATGGCGCTCCTGACCGGTGCCGCCCTCGTCGTCGACGAGACGCCCGGCGGGCGGGACGCCGACTGGGGCGCCCGGCTCGGTCCGGTCGTGGCCGCCACAGGCGTCACCCACGCCACTCTGCCGCCCGCGCTGGTCGGCGCGCTCGATCCGGCCGACCTGCCCCCGGTGCTGGCCGTCGCGGGCGAGGCGTGCCCCGCCGAGACGGTCGACCGCTGCGCGCCCGGCCGCCGGATGCTGAACGCGTACGGGCCGACCGAGACCACCGTCTGCGCCACCATCAGCACGCCGCTCGCCGCCGGAACGGGCGTCCCGCCCATCGGCGGCCCGGTCGACGGAGCGCGGGTGCACGTCCTCGACGGCTGGCTGCGGCCCGTTCCCGTCGGCGTCCCCGGCGAGCTGTACGTCTCGGGCGCCGCGCTCGCCCGAGGCTACCTGGGCCGTCCCGGCCCGACGGCGGCGTCCTTCGTGGCCGACCCGGCCGGCGGCGGCAGGCTCTACCGCACCGGCGACCTGGTGCGCCGACGCGCCGACAACACACTGGAGTACCTGCGGCGGGTCGGCGACGGACAGGTCAAGGTACGCGGATTCCGGGTCGAGACCCGCGAGATCGAGCACGTGCTCGCCGCCCATCCGGCCGTGGCCCAGGTGGTCGTGGACGCCCTCGCCGACCGGCCGGGCGCGCCCCTGCGCCTCGTCGCCCACGTGGTGCCCGCGCCGGGCCGCCGGGCGGACGCGGCCGAGCTGCGGGAGCACGCGGCGGCGGCGCTGCCGGAGTACATGGTTCCGTCCGCGTTCACCACACTGGACGCGATCCCGCTGAACGAACACGGCAAGGTCGACCGGGCCGCCCTGCCGGCGCCCGCGCCCGAGGCGACGGACGTGTACGTCGCTCCGCGTACCCCGGTCGAGGAGACGCTGGCCGCGATCTGGGCGGAAGTCCTCGGCGTCCCGCGGGTCGGCGTCCACGACAACTTCTTCGACCTCGGTGGCGACTCCATCCTCAGCATCCAGGTCGTCGCCAGGGCCCGCCGCGCGGGCCTCGGCCTGTCGTCCCGCGACGTGTTCGCCCGGCAGACCGTCGCCGCCCTCGCCGCACTCAAGGACATCGCGGGGACCGACGGGCACGGCGACGTGCCGGCCGTGCTCGCCGAACAGGGCGAGGTCACCGGCGCGGTCGCGGCGACGCCGATCCGCGAGTGGTTCTTCGCCACCCACACCGAGGACCCGGCACACTTCGCCATGTCGATGGCGTTCGAGCTGGCCGAGGACCTGGACATGGACGCTCTCCGCGCCGCCGTCCGCGCGGTCCTCGCCCACCACGACGCCCTGCGCACGGTCTTCACCGCCGCCGTCGGCGCCGCGCCCGTCGCCCGCATCGTTCCCGTGGCCGAGCTGCCCGACCTCGCCTCCGTCGTCGAGGAACACGACCTCTCCGCCGCGCCCGACGCCGAGGCGGCCTGGGCCGTACTCGCTTCCGAGGCCGCCTCCCGCATCCGGCTCGACCGAGCCCCGCTGCTGCGGGTCCTCGTCGCCCGGGGAGCCGGGCCGCGCCCCCGGGTCCAGCTCACCGCTCACCACCTGGTCGTCGACGGGGTGTCGTGGCGGATCCTGCTGGACGACCTGGAGACCGGCTACCGGCAGGCCCGCACCGGCGCCCGGCCCGACCTGGGCGCGAAGACCACCTCCGTGCGCCAGTGGGCCGACCGGCTCGCCGCGCACACCGCCGCCGGTGGTTTCGACGGCCAGGCTGCCCATTGGGCGTCCGCCCTCGACGGGGCGGACACGGCCCTCCCGCTGGACACCCCCGGCGGCGACGACACCGTGGCCGCCGAGCGGACCCTGCTGTGCGCCCTGGGCACGCGCGAGACGGCGGCGCTGCTGCACGCCGTACCGCAGGTGTACCGCACGCGCGTCGACGAGGTGCTGCTCGCCGCGTTCGCCCGCACCCTGGGCGACTGGACCGGACGGGACCGGATCGCGGTGGATCTGGAAGGGCACGGCCGCGAAGAGCTGTTCGACGACGTCGACCTCACCCGGACGGTCGGCTGGTTCACCTCGCTCTACCCGGTCGCCCTGCCCGTGCCCGAGGGCGGCTGGCCGGACCAGGTCGTCGCCGTGAAGGAGCTGCTGCGGGCCGTGCCCGACCGGGGCGTCGGCCACGGCGCGCTCGCCCTGCGCGACGGCGGCCCCCGCCCGCCCCGGCCGGCGGTCAGCTTCAACTACCACGGCCAGTTCGACGTCCCGGCCGCCGGGCCCGACGCCCCGGGCGGCGGGCTGCTGCGCGCCGAGCTGCCCGACGCGGGAGGCGACCGCGGCGGCCGCGAACGGCGCACCCACCTCCTGGAGGTCGTCGGCGGCGTCCAGGACGGCCGGCTCGTCTTCTCGTGGACGTACTCGCCGGGCCTGCACCGCGAGGAGACCGTGCGGGGGCTCGCCGACGCCTTCGCCACGGCCCTCGCCGACTTCGTCGCGCACTGTGCCGAGCCCACGGCCGGCCGCTGCTCGCCCGCCGACTTCCCGCTGGTCGCCCTGACCCAGGAGGAGGTCGACAGGGTCGTCGGCGGCGGGCGCACCGTCACCGACGTCCTGCCGCTCACCCCGCTGCAGGAGGGCATGCTGTTCCACACCCTCGCCGCACCCGGCTCCGCGGCCTATCTGGAGCAGTTCGCCTGCGTCCTCGACGGCGTGGCCGACGCGCCCGCCCTGGCCCGCGCCTGGCAGCGGATCGTGGACCGCACCGATGCGCTGCGGGTGTCGGTGGAATGGCAGGAGGTCGGACGTCCGGTGCAGCTCGTGCACCGCGAGGCGCCGCTGACCACCGACCTCCTCGACTGGTCCGACTGCTCCGGCGAGGACGACCGGGCCGCACGGCTCGACGCACTGCTCGACGAGGACCGGGAACGGGGCGTCGACCTGGGCGCCGCACCACCGGCCCGGCTCGCCCTGGCCACCCTGCCCGGCGGCTCCGTGCAGGTCCTCTGGACCTTCCACCACCTGCTCCTGGACGGCTGGAGCAGCGCCTCCCTGCTGTCGGACGTGATCGCCGAGTACGCGGCGGAGACCGGCGCGGACACGGCCGCCCCGGTACCGGCACGCGGCGCGTTCCGGGACTACCTGGAGTGGCTGGCCGGGCAGGACCGTGCCGAGGGCCGCGGCTACTGGCAAAAGCGGCTGGCCGGGTTCGCCGAGCCGGTGACGCTGCCCTGCGACCGGCCCGCCGACCGCGGCCGGCCGGGCCGCTCGACCGAGCGGGTGCCGGTGCCGTTGCCGGCCGCGGAAGCCGACCGGGCGCGGACGTTCGCACGGCGGCACCGGCTGACGCCGAACGCCGTCGTCCAGGGCGCGTGGTCGCTGCTGCTCGCGCACCACAGCGGTGCGCAGGACGTCGTGTTCGGTGCCACGGTCTCCGGCCGGCCCGCCGAACTGCCCGGCTCCGAGAACACCCTGGGCCTGTTCATCAACACCCTGCCGGTCCGCGTCGACGTGCCCATGGACGCCCCGGTGGTCCCCTGGCTGACCGGTATCCAGGAGCGGGCCGTGGAGGCCCGGCAGTACGAATACGTCGCGCTCAGCGACATCGAGTCCGAACTCCCCGCGGGGACCGCGATGTTCGACAGCCTCGTGGTGTTCGAGAATTATCCGGCGGACGCCGACGCGGCGGCCCGGCACGGCGTCGTGCTGCGCGACGCCACGGCCGTCGAGGCCACCGACTACCCGCTCACCCTGATCGCGGGCGGCGGGCAGGGGGAGGCCGGCGGACTGAGCATGGACCTCGCCTACGACCCGCTGCTGTTCGACTCCGTCACCGCGCGACGGCTCGCCGAACACCTCGCCCGGATGATCCGGGAGCTGACCTCCGGCGCGGCCGCCACCCTCGCGGACGTCGCCCCGCTGTCGGCGTACGAGGCGCGCCGCGCCGCGCACTGGGGCGCCGGCGGGGACGGCTCCGCGCCGGTCGCGTTCGGAGACTGGTTCGCGCGGCAGGCCGCCGCGCACGCCGGTGAACCGGCGCTGGCGTGGGGCGGCGAGGAGATCTCGTACCGTGCCCTCGACGAGCGGGCCGACCGGATGGCGGCGCTGCTGCGCGCCCGCGGCGCAGGGCTCGAAACGCGCGTCGCGGTGCTGCTGCCCCGCACCCCCGACTGGGTGGTCACGGTCATCGCGGTGCTGCGCGCCGGC
The DNA here is from genome assembly GCF_042262625.1 of Streptomyces sp. NPDC056347. Taxonomy (NCBI): domain Bacteria; kingdom Bacillati; phylum Actinomycetota; class Actinomycetes; order Kitasatosporales; family Streptomycetaceae; genus Streptomyces; species Streptomyces sp. NPDC056347. Next base: position 11,588 of record NZ_JBHJQP010000194.1, read on the forward strand.
GGCACGTACGTCCCGGTGGACCCGGCCTGGCCCGCCGAGCGGCTGGACTACGTGCTGTCCGACTGCGGCGCGGCCGTCCTGGTCACCGACCGGACCGGCGCGGCCGCACTCGCCTCCGGGCCCGCGCGTCCGGGTGCCGCCACGCCGCTGGTCCTGACCGTCGACGACCCCGCCCTCGGCCGGGCGGTCGCGCCCGTGCGCGTACCGGTGCCGACCACGGCAGCCGCGTACGTCATCTACACCTCCGGTTCGACCGGCCGCCCCAAGGGCGTGGTCGTCCCGCACACCGGTCTGGCCTCCCTCGCCGCGACCGTGCGGGACATCGACGGCACACCGGACCGGACGGCGGCCGGCGGCGGGCGGTTCCTCCAGCTCGCCTCGTCGGGCTTCGACGCCTCCGTACTCGAACTGCTCATGGCGTTCGTCGGCGGTGGCGCGCTCGTCCTGCCCACCGACCCCGGTGCGCGGGACGCGTCCGGCGCACCGCTGCCCAGCGGCCCGCTGGCCGGCGAGTACCTCGCCGACGTCCTCGAGCGCGAACGCGTCACGCACGCGTTCATCTCGCCGGCTGCCCTCGGCAGCATCCCGGCCGGGCGCGCGCCCGGCCTGCGGACGCTGCTGTCCGGTGGCGAGGCCGTCACCCCCGACCTCGTCGCCCGGTGGGCGGACGGCCGGCGGATGCTGAACGCGTACGGGCCGACCGAGACGACCGTCGTCGCCACCCTCAGCGGCGCCCTGCCGCCGGCCCCCGTCGGCCCGGCGTCCGTCCCGCCGATCGGCGGCCCGGTCGCCGGCACGAAGGTGTCGGTGCTCGACGGCCGGCTGCGGCCCGTCCCGGTCGGCGTCCCCGGCGAGCTGTACGTGACCGGCGCCGGCGTCGCCCGCGGCTACCTGGGCCGTCCCGGTATGACGGCCGTCCGGTTCGTCCCGGACCCGGCCGATCCGAAGGGCGCCGCGCGTCTCTACCGCACCGGTGACGTGGTGCGCTGGCGGGCCGACGGGCGGCTGGAGTACGTGGGCCGCGCCGACGCACAGGTCAAGATCCGCGGCCTGCGGATCGAGCTCGGCGAGATCGAGGCCGCGCTGACCGCCCACCCGGCGGTCGGCCAGGCCGCCGTGGCGGTACGGGAGGACCGGCCCGGCGTGAAGCGGATCGTCGCGTACACCGTGCCCGCCCGCGAGGCGGACCCGGTCCCGGCACAGGAGCTGCGCGCCCACCTCGCCCGGACGCTGCCCGAGTACATGCTCCCGTCGGCGTACGCGTCCCTGCCCGCGCTGCCGGTCAACTCGAGCGGCAAGACGGACCGCCGGGCGCTGCCGGCGCCTGCGGACTCCGGAGCCGACGAACGGCGCGTCGGCCCGCGCACCGCCACCGAGCGGACCCTCTGCGCGATCTGGGCGGACGTGCTGAAGGTCGACGAGGTCGGGATCCACGACAGCTTCTTCGACCTCGGCGGCGACTCCATTCTCAGCATCCAGGTGGTCTCCCGGGCCCGCCGGGCCGGCCTCGAACTGTCCTCGCGGGACGTGTTCGTGGGCCAGACCGTCGCGCTCCTCGCCGCGGAGGCCGACGCCGCCCGCGAGACCGCCGCCCCCACGAGCACCGCCGAGGAGACGGAGACGGGCGAGCTGCCGCTCACCCCGATCGCGCGCTGGTTCTTCGCCACGCACCCGGTCGCCCCCGCCCACTTCGCCATGACGAACTCCTTCGTCCTCGCCCCCGACGCGGATCCGGCCGCACTGCGGGCGGCGGTGCGGGCCCTGCTCGACCGGCACGGGGCGCTGCGCTCCACGTATGGGCCGAGCGGCCAGGACGGCCACTGGACCGGCCGGGTCGCGGCCCCCGGGGACATCGACACGGACGCCGTGTTCACCGTGCACGATCTGACCGGCACGGTGGACGACGCGGACGGCCATGCCCGCTGGGACGCCGTCGTCCGCGCCGCGCAGGCCGGATTCCGGCTGTCCGACGGACCGCTGCTGCGGGTCCTGTACGCCGACCGGGGCCCCGGCCGCGCGCCCTGGCTGACGCTCACCGCGCACCACCTGGTCGTCGACGGCGTGTCCTGGCGGATCCTCCTGGACGACCTGGAGGCCGGCTACGCGCAGGCCGCGGCCGGCGAGCCGGTCGAAGTACGGCCCCGCACCTCATCGGTGCGGCAGTGGACCCGCCGGCTGGAACAGCACGTCGTCGAGGGCGGGTTCGACATGGAGCTGGAGCACTGGCGGGCCGCCGCCGACGCCGCGCACGCGGCCGACGGAACCCTCCCGGTGGACCGTCCGGACGCCCCCAACACCGGGGCCGAGCTGGACGCGGTCGCGGTCACCCTGACCGCGGCGCAGACCGACGCGCTGCTGCGTGCCGCGCCCGGCCGCTACCGGACCCGGATCGACGACCTGCTCATGGCCGGGCTCGCCCGCGTCCTGTCGGACTGGACCGGGCACGCCGACCACGTCGTCGCGCTGGAGAGCCACGGCCGGGAGGACCTCTTCGAGGACATCGACCTGTCGGGCACCGTCGGCTGGTTCACCGCCCTGCACCCGGTGGCCGTGCACGCCCCGGCCGGCGCGGGCTGGGCGGAGACCGTCCGGGCGGTCAAGCGCCGGCTGCGGGACGTCCCGCACCACGGCGTCGGCCACGGCACCCTGACCCGGCTCGGCGAGGGCCTGCTCCCGGACGCCCCGCATCCGCCGATCAGCTTCAACTACCTGGGCCGCTTCGACATGGCGGGCGGTGCCGAGAACGCCGGGCTGATCCGAGGCGAACTCGACGTCGCCGGCCGCGACTACGACCTCGACGAGGCCCGCCCCCACCTGATCGACGTCGGCGCCCTGGTCCAGCAGGGCCGGCTCACCATCAGCTGGTCGTATTCCGCCGCCCAGTACGACCGCACGACGATCGCCGCCCTGGCCGACGCCTACGCACGAGCCCTCCTCGAACTCTCCGAGGGGAGGTAGAAGCGGAAGAACCGCCCCGCGGAGTTCGAACGGGACGCGGTCGGCCTCGTGCACTCCTCTCCTTCCAAGGCGCGGCCGAAGGCCGGCCGCGCCTTGGACCCGTCACGTCGTAGGGCCCGCGCACTCGCACAGCGGGGCGGTGGCGTGCGGCCGGTGGCAC
>NZ_JBHJQP010000195.1:0-14465 GCF_042262625.1 Streptomyces sp. NPDC056347
TTCCCGGGCGGCGCCACCGTCGATTCCCGCCAGACCTGGAGCCCCCATGCCCCGCACCCCGTCCTCGCTCCGGCGCGCCGCGCTGCCGCTGCTCGCCTGCCTGCTCCTCACCGGCTGCTCCTCCGCCGCCACGGACGGCCCGTCCGCCACCACGCCCCGCAGCGGTACGAGCACCGCCCCCGACGCCGGGCGGGAGGCGGGCACGGCACGGAGCCGGACGCCTGCGGGCACCCGCTCCCCGTCGGCCGTCCCCGTGCACATCAGCATCCCGTCGCTCGGGATCGACAGCGAGCTGATGCGCCTCGGCCTCGCCGAGGACGGCACCGTGGAGGTCCCGCCCGCCGAGAAGGGCATGACCGCGGGCTGGTACACGGGCGGCGCGGCACCCGGCGAGCCCGGTGCCGCGGTCATCATCGGGCACAACGACACCCGCTTCGGGAAGGCCGTCTTCCACGACCTGAGGAAGGTCGCCGAGGGCGCCGACATCGCGGTGCGCAACGACCGCGGCGCGGAACTCCACTTCAAGGTCACCGGCACCGAGACGGTCAGCAAGAAGGCGTTCCCGACGCAGAAGGTCTACGGCGCCACCAGCGCCCGCACCCTGCGCCTGATCACCTGCGACGGCGCCTTCGACGCCCAGGGCCACCCGGTGGACAACCTCATCGTGTACGCGGACCGGAGCTGAGTGATCCGTGCCGCCCCGAAGCCGGGGCAGTCCGTGACGCACGGTCCGTCGGGCACGTATTCAGCCAATCCTTGACGCGGACCTGACATTTGACGGTGTTTCTGGGACCGTCCCTGGCACGCCCCGCCCGCTTCCCCGCCGCGCGCGGACGAGGCACTGCCCACCCCCACACAAGGACGCGGCACGAAGGAGTGACATGAGGCTCACACCGAGAATCTCCTGCGTCACCGCCCTGGTCGTCGCGGTCGTCGCCGGCGCCTCCACCGCCGCGAGCGCGCTGGGCCCCCAGGCCTCGCAGGTCGACGGCAGCATCACGGCCGCGGGAAGCACCTGCACCTGGGCCGGGGCCACCGCCAGCGCCGCCCCGCCCGCCTCCCTGACCATCGACCGCACCACCGTCAACAGCGGCGTGAGCTGCGGCGGCGGTGCGAGCGCCACCCTCAACAACAACCCGACCGTCACCTTCGACGACGCGGCGGGCCGCGCGACCTCCGACCTCATCGACATCACGGTGAAGCAGAGCATCATCTCCTGCAGCTACCGGGCCACGAACGTCGGCTGGACCCGCGACGGATCCACCCGCGGCTACAAGAACCAGGCGTTCACCGCGTCGAAGAGCTCCGGCAGCTTCCTGTGTCCGGGGTCGATCACCGCCGATCCCGGTTCCGCGTCCCTGACCTTCCACTGACCCCCGCGCCGCGACGGCACGGGCCGGGCGCCGCCTCCGGCGAACCTTCCGCCGGAGGCGGTGCCGGGCCCGCCGGACACGGCTTTCAGGGCCGTCGCAGCGCCAGGGCCGCCAGGGCCGCGGGGGCGCCCTGCGGACCGCGGATGCCCGGGAAGGCATTGACGTCGACGACGACGGGCCCGCCCTCGCGGTCCAGCAGATCGACGCCGTAGACGTCCAGGCCGAAGACCTCGCCCGCGCGCAGGGCCGTCCCGGTCCAGGCGGAGGGCAGGTCGCGGACCAGCGGCGCATCGTGCGCGCCCCGGGGCAGGGCGCCCACCGGTGTGGGGCGCACCGCGGTGAAGACCTCTCCGGAGATCACCCACAGCTTGTGGTCCCAGCCGCTGTTCGGGACGAAGTCCTGCAGGACGACCGGTTCATCGGGCCAGGCGGCGGCGAGTTCCCGCAGCGCGTCCGGTCCGTCGGCGCGGGCCACCAGGTCGGCGCGACGGCTGTGGCGGCTCTTGACCATGATCGGATAGCGGTGCTCCGGCCGCCCCGCCCCCGGGAGGGCGTCGGACAGCGCCGCAAGCGTACGGGTACGGGGCATCGGCAGAGCCGCGGCGTCCGCCACCTCGGCGAGCCGGCCGCGGTCCTGGCACAGCTCGGTCGCGGCGGCGGAGTTCACCACCCGGGCACCGTGCGCCTCGAGGCGGCGGGCCAGGGCCAGCGCCGCGGGGGTGTGCGCCTTGAGGAGGTAGACCTCGGCGGGGCCGCGCCCGTCCGGCGCGATCCGTTCCCACGGGTCCCCCGGCCCGGCGTCCGGGTCGAGGAAGGTCACCCGGTGCCCGGCTCCGGCCAGCAGGGCGGCCGTCGCGGCGAGCAGCGGGTGGTCCGGCTTGTCGGTCAGCAGGCACACCCTCATATCTGGACGGCCTCCGGCGCGGCCACCGGCCGGGGGTGGGGGTGCGGGCGCCCCAGGGAGAACTGCGGCTGGACGGGCAGGTGCGCCGCCGGGGCCCGTACGCCGCGGCCGGCACCGCCACCGGCCCTGGCCAGGTCGAGCACGGCACCGGCCACCCGGGACACCGCGTCGGGCACCTGGCGGAAGCTCGGGAAGTCGTTGATGTCGACGATCACCGGCCCGTCGGGGCCGAGCACCACGTCGATGCCGTACAGATCGAGACCGAAGACCGCCCCCACCTCGGCCGCCACCTTGGCCACCTCGGCGGACAGCGGGACCGGGCCCTCGTCGGCCGGTCCGTCCGGATGGATCGGGGAACGCCGCAGGGACGCGTGGCATTCGCCGGCGAGGCAGTAGACCTTCAGGTCCGTACCCGGGTTGGGGACGTAGGGCTGCGCGATCAGCTGGCCCTCGCCCGGCTGCTCCGCCCCGGCGAGCCCCGCCGGGTCCTTCACCAGCCGCACCCCGCGCCCCGAGCTGCCGTCGGCGGGCTTGACCACCAGCGGGAACAGCTCCTCGGGAACGTCGGCGAACATCGAGGCCCGCGGCGCCGAGTAGGTCAGCGGAACCGGCAGCCCGTGCTGGCGCGCGACGATCGAGGTGAGGACCTTGTCCCGTACCGCGCGTATCGACCGCGCGTCGTTCACCGTCGTCAGGCCCACGGCCGCGGCGGCCTCCAGCAGGGTGAGCCCTGGACCGCCGGACACCGTCTTCAGCACCCAGGCGTCATGCGTCCCCGCCCGGACCTCCTCCGAGACCCGCAGCAGTGAGCCGCCCGGCCGCACCACGTCCACCTGGTGACCCCACGACGACAGTCGCCGGACCACGTCGAGCGGCATGCCGTCACACCGGTACAGCTCCTCGACGAGGAAGCAGAGCTTCATCCCAACACCCCTCGAAGCCCCCACGGTGATGAGGGCACAACGATGCTCCGCGGTGCCCTGCGAGCACCACCAAAAGGGCAACGCTACGTCACCTTCACGCCAACACCGCTACGGACGGGCCCTCCTGACGGTATGTTGCCCTGCCCGGGGCCGGGGGCGGCCGACTCGGGCCGTCCTGTCCCGCGGAGAAACCGCGAACCGGGCCCGGAGCAAGCCGCGAAGCGCGCCGGAAAAGCAAAGGGACCCCAGATGAACTGGGGTCCTGCTGGTGTCCGAGGGGGGACTTGAACCCCCACGCCCGATAAAGGGCACTAGCACCTCAAGCTAGCGCGTCTGCCATTCCGCCACCCGGACTAGGTGGTCGGCCCCGGTCTCCCGCGGCGACATGGAAAACAATACCAGGGGTTCGGGGTGTCTCTCACCCACGTTTCCGGTGGTCAGTGCGGTGCGGCCGATACAGAGGCCCCCACCCCGGGCCACCCACCCACCCCTCAGACACCGTGCGTACGCACACCGTTACGAACAGTGCTTCCCCTTCGCTCCGGACGACCATCCGGGCCGTCCCGGAGCGGGACGGCGGCCTGCCCGAACGAGCGGTCCGTTCAGGCAGGCGGACCGCCCGTTCAGGGGCAGCGGATGACCTGGCCCGCGTACGAGAGGTTTCCGCCGAAGCCGAAGAGCAGGGCCGGGGCACCGCTCTCCACCTCTCCGCGCTCCACGAGTTTGGACAGGGCCATCGGAATCGAGGCCGCGGAGGTGTTCCCGGAGTCCACGACGTCCCGGGCGACGACGGCGTTGACCGCGCCGATCTTCCGGGCGACGGGTTCGATGATCCGCAGGTTGGCCTGGTGCAGCACCACCGCGCCCAGTTCCTCGGGCGTCACCCCGGCCTTCTCGCACACCTTGCGGGCGATGGGCGGCAGCTGGGTGGTGGCCCAGCGGTAGACGGACTGGCCCTCCTGCGCGAAGCGCGGCGGAGTGCCCTCGATCCGTACGGCCCGGCCCATCTCCGGCACCGAGCCCCAGAGCACCGGGCCGATGCCGGGCGGGCCGTCCCCCTCGGGCTCCGCGACGACGACCGCCGCGCCGGCGCCGTCGCCGAGCAGGACACAGGTGCTGCGGTCGGTCCAGTCGGCGATGTCCGCCATCTTGTCGGCGCCGATGACCAGGGCCCGGGTCGCCGCCCCGGCCCGGACGGCGTGGTCGGCGGTGGCGAGGGCGTGGGTGAAGCCGGAGCAGACCACGTTGATGTCCATCACCGCGGGCGAGCCCATCCCCAGCCGGGCCGCGACCCGTGCCGACATGCTCGGCGAGCGGTCCATCGCGGTCGAGGTGGCGACCAGCACCAGATCGACCTCGCCCGGTGCCACCCCGGCCGCGGCCAGCGCCTTGGCGCCCGCGTACGCCGCCATCTCGTCCACCGGCTCGTCCGGCCCGCCGATGTGCCGGGTCCGGATGCCGACGCGACTGGTGATCCACTCGTCGCTGGTGTCGACCATGGCCGCCAGATCGTCGTTGGTGAGCACCTTGGCGGGCTGATAGTGGCCGAGCGCCACGACACGTGAGCCGGTCATGTACGAAGTCCCCTCGCTACATATAGGGCAGGAACCATCCAGTCTTGGTCGCTACCGTCCGGTACGGAGGCAAGGGTTCCGACAGGAATCACGCCGGACCGTTGGAGACTTGACAACAGCATGTCCCGACGTCACCCCTGGTACGGCGGTCCCTGCCGGGTACAGGACAATGGAGGCTCCAGAATCGGCCCCGGCCCCACACGCCGGACCGGGTCACGCACAGATACGGAATCGGGTTCACCGCTATGGGACGGGTCACCGAGCGCCGCCGCACCATCCGCATCCGCGACGGTGCCGTGTCCACCCGCACGGACACGCTTGTCGCCGAGGAGCCGCTGGAGATCCGGCTGGGCGGCAGGCCGCTGGCGATCACGATGCGCACGCCGGGCGACGACTTCGCGCTGGCCGCGGGATTCCTGGTGAGCGAGGGCGTCATCGGGGACGGCTCGGAGGTGCGGTCGATCGTCTACTGCGCCGGCGCCACCGCCGACGGTGTCAACACGTACAACGTGGTGGACGTGCAGCTCGCCCCCGGCGTCCCGGTCCCCGACGTCACGCTGGAACGCAATGTGTACACCACGTCGTCCTGCGGTCTCTGCGGCAAGGCGAGCCTCGACGCGGTGCGCACCACGACCCGGCACCCGATCGCCGACGCTCCCCCGCTGCGGGTCGAGCCCGCCCTGCTCTCCGCCCTCCCCGACAAGCTGCGCGCCGCGCAACGGGTCTTCGACCGGACCGGCGGGCTGCACGGCGCAGCGCTGTTCTCCGAGACCGGCGAGCTGCTCGACGTCCGGGAGGACGTGGGGCGGCACAACGCGGTGGACAAACTGATCGGCCGGGCGCTGACCGAGCACCGGCTGCCCCTGTCCCGGGCGATCCTGCTGGTGTCGGGCCGGGCGTCGTTCGAGCTGGCCCAGAAGGCCGTGATGGCCGGAATCCCGATGCTCGCCGCGGTCTCGGCGCCCTCGTCGCTCGCCGTCGGGCTGGCGGCCGAGACCGGGCTGACCCTGATCGGCTTCCTGCGAGGCCCCTCGATGAACGTGTACGCGGGCGAGCACCGCATCGTCCTGGACGCCACCGCCGACCGCCGGGGCTGAGCCGCGCTCAGCCCACCGCCGCGGCCTCCCGGGGCGCGGCACCGCCCGCCGGGCGCTCCGCGACGTCCTCGGTCGCATCCCGCGAGCGGCGCTTGGCGATCACGGCGCACACCATCAGCTGCATCTGGTGGAAGAGCATCAGCGGCAGCACGGCCAGGGACGCCTGCGCCCCGAACAGGACGCTCGCCATCGGCAGCCCGGAGGCCAGGCTCTTCTTCGACCCGGCGAACTGGATGGCGATCCGGTCCTCCCGGCCGAAGCCGAGCCGCTTCGCCCCGTACCAGGTCAGCGCCAGCATCGCGGCGAGCAGCAGCGCCTCGACGCCGATCAGGACCCCGAGCCGGGCCGGGGTGATGCGGTGCCAGACGCCCTCGATCATGCCCTCGCTGAAGGCCGTGTAGACGACGAGCAGGATCGATCCCCGGTCGACGTAGCCGAGGACCTTCTTGTGGCGGGCGACGAAGCCGCCGATCCAGCGGCGCAGCAGCTGCCCGGCGACGAACGGCAGCAGCAGCTGGACCGCGATCCGCAGCAGGGCGTCCGCCGAGAAACCGCCGCCGTCGCCGCCGAGCAGGGCTGCGGCGAGCAGCGGGGTGAGGAAGATCCCCGCGAGGGAGGAGAAGGAGCCCGCGCAGATCGCCGCCGGCACATTGCCCCGGGCGATCGAGGTGAAGGCGATCGAGGACTGGATGGTGGACGGGACCAGGCAGAGGAAGAGGAGTCCGCCGTACAGCTCCGGTGTCAGGACGTGCGGGACCAGCCCCCGGGCCGCCAGCCCGAGCAGCGGGAACACCGCGAAGGTGCAGAGCAGCACGGTGAGGTGGAGCCGCCAGTGCCGCAGCCCGTCCAGCGCCTCGGCGGTGGAGAGCCGGGCACCGTACAGGAAGAAGAGGAAGGAGATCGCTCCGGTCGACGCCCCGCCCGCCACCCGGGCTCCGGTGCCCGACGCGGGCAGTATCGCCGCGAGCGCCACCGTGCCGATCAGCGCCAGGACGTACGGGTCGAGCGGCAGCCAGGACGGCGGCTTCGGGATACGGCGGATCATCTCTTCCACGGATTCTCTCGGTTGCGGTCGGATTCTCGAGGTCGCGACCGAGAGCGCCTCGCCTCAGTCGGGTTCGCCCCGCCTTGGTCGGGTTCGCCCCGTCACGTTCGAGTTCGCCCCTTCACGGTCGATTGCGGTCGGGCGCGGTCGATTGCGGTCGGGCCCGCACCATGCTGCTCCCGCGCGGCGCGATCGGGAATCCCGCACACCGCTCTCACTGTCATCACGTCACGCGATAATCTGGCGCCATGTACGACCCCGCGCAGCTGCGTACGTTCCTCGCCGTCGCCCAGACGCTGAGTTTCACCCAGGCCGCCCGGCGGCTCGGGCTGCGGCAGTCCACGGTGAGCCAGCACGTGCGGCGGCTGGAGGAGGCGACGGGCCGGCAGCTGTTCGCCCGCGACACCCACCGGGTCGACCTCACCGTGGACGGTGAGGCCATGCTGGGATTCGCCCGGACGATCCTCGCGACCCACGAGCGGGCGGCGGCGTTCTTCGCCGGGACGCGGCTGCGCGGGCGGCTGCGGTTCGGGGCGTCGGAGGACTTCGTGCTGACCCGGCTGCCGGAGATCCTGGAGGCGTTCCGCCGGGACCACCCCGAGGTCGAGCTGGAGCTGTCGGTGGAGCTCTCCGGCACGCTGCACCAGCGGCTCGCGGCCGGCCGGCTCGATCTGGTGCTGGCCAAGCGGCGCGTCGACGACACGCACGGCGAGCTGGTCTGGCGGGACACGCTGGCCTGGATCGGGGCGCCGAGGCTGCGGATCGACCCGGACCGGCCGGTTCCGCTGGTGCTCTTCCCGCCGCCGGGGATCACCCGGGCCCGCGCCCTGGAGGTGCTGGAGGAGCACGGCCGGTCCTGGCGGGTGGCGTGTACGAGCGCGAGCCTGAGCGGCCTGATCGCCGCGGCCCGTGCCGGGCTGGGCGTGATGGCGCACAGCCGGGGGCTGATCCCGCCCGGCCTCGTACCGCTCCCGGCCAGGGCCGGGCTGCCGGATCTCGGCGGGGTGGACTTCGTGCTGTCGCACGGCCGTCGCCCCGGCGGGGCGCAGGAGGCCGCGGACGCGCTGGCGGCGGCGATCCTGGCCGGCGCCGACCGGCTGGTCCGGGGCACGGGCATGTCCGGCCCGGTCGACGGCCGGGGCGACGCCTGACCCGCCATCGTCCGCCCCGCGCCGAGCCGCACCTCAGGCTTCGCAGGTGCCGCACGTACAGGGACGTAAAGCCGCATATCCGTCCGTATCGGGAGTGGCCGTGACGTACAGATTCGGTGGAGGTTCCGGCTCCCGCCGCTTACGTCATGACCTCAGCCATGCCCGAGCCTTGCCCATCTGGCCGGATTTCGGTGGCTGGGCAGTGCATATGCCACCTTGTCCACCGGTACGGACCCCTCCCGCCGCGCCGTCCGGTGGGGTAGCGTCACGGCGCTGTGCGGAGCGCCACAAGGAGCAGGTCATTGCGCGAGTTCACCGTCCCCCCGATGGCAGCCGCGCCCCTCGTGGGCGGCCTGGCCGACACCGTGTTCGACCATGCCGAGGAGGATCCGGACCGGGTCGCGCTCCGTCGCAAGGACGCGGCCGGAATCTGGCGGGATGTCACCGCAGCGGCGTTCCGCGACGAGGTGCTGGCCCTGGCCAAGGGGCTGATCGCGCACGGCGTCCGGTTCGGCGACCGGGTCGCCCTGATGGCACGTACCTGTTACGAGTGGACTCTCTTCGACTTCGCGCTGTGGACCGTCGGTGCCCAGTCCGTGCCGGTCTATCCGACGTCCTCGGCCGAGCAGGTGCTGTGGATGCTGCACGATGCCGAGGTCGGTGCCGTGATGGTCGAGCACGAGGACCACGCGATGACGATCGCCTCGGTGATCGACCGGCTGCCCGGACTGAAGCGGCTGTGGCAGCTGGACGCCGGTGCGGTGGCCGAGCTGACCGGGGCGGGGAGCGAGGTCGACGACGCGGTGGTGCACCGGCACCGGCGCGCGGTGACGCCGGACTCCGTGGCCACGGTCATCTACACCTCGGGGACCACGGGCCGCCCCAAGGGCTGTGTGCTCACGCACGCCAACTTCATGTTCGAGACGGACACCATGGTGGCCCGCTGGGAGTCGGTCTTCCGCTCCACCCCGGGCGACGAGGCGGCCACCCTGCTCTTCCTGCCGCTGGCCCATGTCTTCGGCCGGATGGTCGAGGTCGCGGCGATCCGCGGCCGGGTGAAGCTGGGCCACCAGCCGGAGCTGTCGGCGAAGGCGCTGATGCCGGACCTGGTGTCGTTCCGGCCGACGTTCGTGCTGGCGGTGCCGTACATCTTCGAGAAGGTCTTCGACGCCGCCCGGCGCACCGCGGAGGCGGAGGGCAGGAGCGGGCCGTTCGACAAGGCCGTGGACATCGCGGTGAAGTACGCCGAGGCGATGGAGGCGCGGGCGTTCGGGACGGGGCCGGGGCCGTCCGCCGGGCTGCGGATGCAGCACCAGTTCTTCGACAAGGTCGTGTACAGGAAGGTCCGCGAGGCGATGGGCGGCCGGATCCGGCACGCCATGTCCGGCGGTTCCGGGATGGAGCGGCGGCTGGGGCTGTTCTTCGCGGGCGCGGGCGTCACGGTGTACGAGGGCTACGGGCTGACCGAGACGACCGCGGCGGCCACCGCCAATCCGCCGGAGCGCACCCGGTACGGCACGGTCGGGCTGCCGATCCCGGGGACGACGGTGCACATCGCCAAGGACGGCGAGGTGTGGGTCCACGGCGGCCATGTGTTCACCGGCTATCTCGGCGCCCCGGAGGCCACCGGGACGGTGCTGCGCGAGGGCTGGCTGGCCACCGGGGACCTGGGCTCGCTGGACGGCGACGGCTATCTGACGATCACCGGGCGGAAGAAGGAGATCCTGGTGACGTCGGGCGGCAAGAGCGTGTCGCCGGTCGCGCTGGAGGAGCGGGTGCGGTCCCATCCGCTGATCGCCCAGTGCCTGGTGGTCGGCAACGACCGGCCGTACATCGCGGCGCTGGTCACGGTCGATCAGGAGGCGGTGGACCACTGGCTGGCGATGCAGGGGCGGACGCCGCTGAAACCGGAGGAGCTGGTGCGCGATCCGGATCTGGAGGCACAGATCCGGCGGGCGGTGGTGGCGGCCAACACCGCGGTCTCGCAGGCCGAGTCGATCCGTACCTTCCGGATTCTGGCGCACCCCTTCAGCGAGGAGCACGGACTGCTCACCCCGTCGCTGAAGCCGAAGCGCCGGGCGATCGAGACGGCGTACGCGGCGGAGGTCGACGCGCTGTACCGCTGAGGCGCCACGGCACCCCGGCGGTACAGCGGTTCGGCTCCGTACGGCGGGCCCGTGCTAGGTGATGGAGACCCGGAACAGCTTGTCCGATCCGGCCGGTTGCTTCCCGTTGTTGTCGCAGTTGGTGGTGGAGAGCCAGAGCCGGTCCTCACCGGGAACCTTGGTGACCGTGCGCAGCCGGCCGTACGTGCCGACGTAGTACGCGCTCGGTGTGCCGAGGTTCTCGGTGTCACCGGTGATCGGGATCCGCCACAGCCGTTCGCCCTTCAGGGCGCCCATGTAGATGACGTTTCGGACGATGGCGATCCCGCTGGGCGAGGCCTCGGACACGTTCCACGTCTTCTTCGGGTCGGTCATGCCGTCGGTGGCGCAGCTGCCCTCGCAGACGGGCCAGCCGTAGTTCCCGCCCGGTTCGATGAGGTTGAGCTCGTCCTTCTTGCTGTCGCCGAACTCCGCCTCCCACAGCCGTCCGTTGCGGTCGAAGGCGAGCCCCTGCGGATTGCGGTGCCCGTAGCTGTATACGTAGGTGCCGAAGGGGTTGCCGGGGGCGGGCTTGCCGGCGGTGGTCAGCCGGAGGATCTTGCCGTTGAGCGAGTTCTTGTCCTGGGCGAGGTCGGGGGTCTGCGCCTCTCCGGTCGACGCGTACAGATACCCGTCCGGGCCGAACAGCAGCCGTCCGCCGTTGTGGTACTTGTTCTTCTTGATCCCCTGGAGCAGGACCGTGTACCCGCCGAGCGAGCTGCCGTCGTAGGTCATGCGCGCGATGCGGTTGCCCTCGGCGGCGGTGTGCATGACGTACACGTAGTGGTTGTCGGTCCACTTCGGGTCGACGGCGATGCCGAGCAGCCCGCCCTCGCCGCCGGTCGTGACGGCCTCGGGCACGGTGCCGACCTGGGTCCTGGCGCCGTCGGGGGTGGCTCTGAAGACCTTGAAACCGTCCCGTTCGGTGACCAGCGCGCTCTTGCCGTCGGGCATCCAGTAGGTGCCCCACGGGATGGTCCAGCCGTTGGAGACGGTGGTGATCCCGGAGGGCACACCGCCGTCGGTGGCGCAGCCGGGGGTGGTGAAGGTGACCGCTTCGCCGGGCGGTGAGGTGTTGCCCGCCGCGTCCCTGGCGACGGCGGCCAGGGTGTACGGGCTGGCGCAGGCGAGCCCGGTGAGGGTGGTCGTGGTGGCGGGCGGGTTGCCGGTCACGGTCGCGTAGACGGTGTCGCCGCTGCGTATGTCGTAGGCGGTGACGGCCGTGTCGTCCGTCGAGGCCCCCCAGTTCAGGGTGACGCCGTTGGAGGTGACGCCGGAGGCGGTGAGGGCTCCGGGGGCGGAGGGTGCGGTGGTGTCGGAGGGGGTGACGGTGAGGTCGAGGTAGTCGAGGTTGGGCAGTCCGTCGGCGCTGGTGGAGGTGAGCCGGATCCTGTTGGCGCCCGCCGTGAGCGGTGCGGTGAGGGTGGCGGTGGCCCAGGTGTTCCAGTCGGTGGTGGCGGCGAAGGCGCGGGCGGCCGAGACGACCGTGCCGTTCACCGCGATGTCGGCGGGCCGGGCGGCCGATGTGCCGTTGGAGTACCGGACGGCGATCTTCCCGCTGCCGGCGGCGGCCGCGGTGACGGTGAACTCGACGTAGCTGCCGACGACGTTGTCACCGTTGACGAATCCGGTGCCGGAGTAGCCGGAGTGGTTGGACTCGGCGGCGCCCTTGACGATCGTCGCGGACTCCGCCTCGTACCGGGCGGCGGCCGCGGCGGCCGGCTGCGGGACCGCCTGCACCAGGGCGGTGCAGAGCAGTAACGCCGTGACGGCGGCCGCCCTGCCCCGCAATGCGGTCAGCGTGAAGGCCTGCATCCCGGCGCCCGTCACGGAACCCAGTAGTTGCCGGACGCGACGATCATCGACTGGAGCTGGACGCTGCCGCCGTAGTACAGGTCCGGGTCGATGGACGTACCGGCCAGCTTCTTCCACAGCGCGTCCAGCCAGGCCTGGGAGCCGGAGTCGGTCAGCGCGGTCACCACGAACGGGGCGGTGAAGGCCATGTCGTTGCCGCTGTCGAAGGCCGAGCCGTTCAGACGGTAGCCGCTGACGATCTTGTCCGGGTTGCCGCCCGTCTTGGTCTTGATCCAGGAGTTCAGCTTGCGGGCCGAGGCGAGCGAGGCGCTGTCGCCGCTGGTGACAGCGTCGGCGCCGATGCGCCACGGGTCGCGGCAGGCGTTCCAGGAGTAGTCGCCGTCGTTGGGACCCTCGAGCACCTCGCCGGGGGCGGGCTTGGCGGTGCCGTTGGTGTTGACGACGAAGTCCGCAAGCAGCCCGGTCGAGGAGGCGTACGCGGACTGCTGGTTGGTGATCAGCTTCTGGTGGGCGGTGCGCACGGTGTCCCAGGTGGAGTCGCCGGTCGCGGTCCTGAAGGCGCGGAAGTGGTCGATCATCCAGTCCGAGGAGCGGGTCATCCAGTAGTGCTCCTCACCCGAGTCGGACCAGTCGCCGAGCAGCGTCAGGTGGGTGGTCGGGTTGATCTCGCTCTTCTTGATGGCGTTGATGTGCTTGACCGCAAGGTCCTTGTAGTTGTACGTGCCGCCGGAACCCCACTGCCGGTCGGCCAGGAGCAGTCCGTACGCGACGTCCAGGTCCCCGTCGGTCGCCGAGTCCGAGCCGTCGACGCTCTTGCAGGAGGCGTTCTGCTCGGCGGCCAGCAGGTTGGCGTTGTTCACCGAGGGGTGCGCGAGCACGTATTTGACCATGCCGTCGAAGACGGTCTTCGCCTCCGGGTCGGCCCCCGCCATCGTGGCGGTGACGACCATCCCGTAGCCCTGGGCCTCGGCGACGTAGGGGTGGTCGGCGTCCGGCGAGATGACCTCGTACCAGCCGTTGCCGCAGTTCTTCCTGACGAACGCGGACTTCCAGGCGTTGTACGTCTTGATCACGGCCTGGTCGAGTGCCGACTGCGTGCCCGAGGGCTTCAGCGTCCCGGCGGCGTAGGGCTTCGAGTGGCTGCCGAAGGGCACCGCCGGGGTGTCGGCGGCGGCCTTCGCGGGGTCGACGGCGGCAGTGGCCGCGTGCGAGCCGAGCAGGGGCAGGAACAGGCAGCTGACGCCTGCGAGAACGGCCGCCAGGCGGCGTCGGGGGGTGGCAGGGTGCACAGTGGTCCCTTCCGATCCGGTGTTAGGAAAGGTTCCTAACCGATACTGCATGGCATTCCCTGCGGAGCCTTCTGTCAATGCCCCTCGTGGGCCCAAATCACAAGTGCCGAGGTGACCAACTGCGCCTCGTACGCGGTCAATCCCCTGTACGGGTGACACCGGAGGTGCGGCGGCAAACTGTCCGGGCGGGCGGGAACGCCGGATGGGAATGCTGGGCGGCCGATGATCGTTGGGCTGGTTGAACCAACCGACGACGTAAGGATCGACCACTCGTGAGCCAGGTCCCCTCCATCACCCTCAACAATGGCGTCGAGATGCCTCAGCTCGGTTTCGGGGTCTGGCAGGTGCCGGACGACGAGGCCGCGAAGGTGGTCGCCACGGCCATCGAGTCCGGGTACCGGAGCATCGACACCGCCACGCTCTACGAGAACGAGCGGGGCACCGGCCAGGCGGTCTCGGCCTCCGGCGTAGCCCGCGAGGACCTGTTCGTCACCACCAAGCTGTGGAACAGCGAGCAGGGTTACGACTCGACGCTGCGCGCCTTCGACGCCTCGCTCGACCGGCTGGGGCTCGACTACGTCGACCTGTACCTGATCCACTGGCCGGTCCCGGCCAAGGACGCGTACGTCGACACCTACCGCGCCCTGGAGAGGATCCTGTCCGAGGGCCGCGCCAGGGCCATCGGCGTCTCGAACTTCCTCCCCGAGCACCTGGAACGCCTCATGGGCGAGACCTCCGTGGTCCCGGCGGTCAACCAGATCGAGCTCCACCCCCAGCTCCAGCAGCCCGAGTCGCGCGCCTTCCACGCCAAGCACGGCATCGCGACCGAGGCCTGGTCGCCGCTGGGCCAGGGCAAGGGCCTGCTGGAGGTCCCGACGGTCGTCGCGATCGCGCAGAAGCACGGCCGTTCGGCCGCCCAGGTAGTGATCCGCTGGCACCTCCAGACCGGCAACGTGGTGATCCCCAAGTCCGTGACGCCGTCCCGGATCAAGGAGAACGCGGACGTGTTCGGTTTCGAGCTGGACGCGGACGACCTGGCCGCCTTCGCCGCGCTGGACGAGGGCAAGCGCCTCGGCCCGAACCCCGGCGAGTTCAACGTCGGCGCCTGATCCGCACCGCGCCGCGAGCGGCGCCCGCACGACGCCAACGG
>NZ_JBHJQP010000196.1:0-14342 GCF_042262625.1 Streptomyces sp. NPDC056347
ACTGCAGGGGGGACCCTGTGGGAGAGTAGGACGCCGCCGAACTCCTTTTGTGAATGAGCCCCGTGTCCGTCAGGACACGGGGCTTTTTCGCGTTTCCCCATTGTTTTCGGGCGCGTACAGCTGTGTACGTCGACTACCGGGCCGTGACCAGGTGGGTGTCGTACGCCAGGATGACCGCCTGGACACGGTCGCGGGAGCCGGTCTTGGCGAGGATGCGGCTGACGTGGGTCTTCACCGTTGACTCGGCGAGGTGGAGGCGCTCGGCGATTTCCGTGTTGGACCAGCCCTGCCCGATGACGGTGAGGATCTCCCGTTCCCGATCGGTCAGCGGAGCGATGCGCGCGTCCATGGGAGCGGGGCCGCCGGGCACGGTCGGCAGGTGCTGAACGTAGGCGTCCAGCAGACGGCGGGTGAGGCCGGGGGCCACCACCGCGTCGCCGCCCGCGACGGCCCGGATGCCGGAGAGCATCTCCTGAGGCAGCGCGTCCTTGACGAGGAAGCCGCTGGCACCGGCGCGCAGGCCGTCGTACGCGTACCGGTCGAGGTCGAAGGTCGTGACGATGAGGACGCGGGTGCGGGCACCGGTTCTGACGATGCGGCGGGTGGCCTCGATACCGTCCAGGAGCGGCATGCGGATGTCCATCAGCGCCACGTCCGGGTGGTGCCGCTGGGCGAGTTCCAGGGCTTCGAGGCCGTTGCCGGCCTCGCCCACCACGGTCATGTCGTCCTGGCTCTCCAGCAGCATGCGGAAGCCGAAGCGCTGCATGGGCTGGTCGTCCGCGATGAGCACGGTCGTCACGAGAGGGTGTCCTCCAGAGGGAGCCTGAGCCGTACCCGCCAACCCGTGGCGGTGGCGGGGGTGGGGTCCGTCAGCGGGCCTGCTTCGAGCGTGCCGTCGTACAGCGACGCGCGCTCGCGCATTCCGGCGATGCCCCGGCCGCCGCCGCTCTCGGGGCGAGGGCCGCCGGGAGTGGTGCGGGCACCGGTGTCGGTGATGACGGCCTCCAGTTCGCCGGGGCGGTAGGTCAGGGTGACCTCCGCGGACGGCGGCGGCCGGGTCCCGGCGTGCTTCAGCGTGTTCGTCAGAGCCT
This sequence comes from Streptomyces sp. NPDC056347, assembly GCF_042262625.1. Taxonomy (NCBI): domain Bacteria; kingdom Bacillati; phylum Actinomycetota; class Actinomycetes; order Kitasatosporales; family Streptomycetaceae; genus Streptomyces; species Streptomyces sp. NPDC056347. The sequence continues at coordinate 1,092 of NZ_JBHJQP010000196.1, forward strand.
CCTGCACCACCCGGTAGACCGTCAACTGCCTTCCGGGGGTGGGCGGGAGGGCCGGAGGTGTGCCGTGGATGCGCAGTCGTACCGGGAGGCCGGCGGCTCGTACGCCGGTGAGGAGCGTGTCCAGGTCGTCCAGGGTCGGTTGCGGGGTGCGGTCGGCCTCGTCGGGGTGGTCGCGCAGGACGCCGAGCAGGCGGCGGAGTTCGGTGAGGGCCTGGCGGCTCGTCGTACCGATGGCCTCCAGGGCCTGGACGGCGCGTTCCGGGCTGCGGGCGGCCGCGTAGGCGCCGCCGTCGGCGAGGCCGGTGATGACGGACAGGTTGTGGCCGATGATGTCGTGCATCTCGCGGGCTATGCGGGTCCGTTCGGCGGCGGCCGCGAGCCGGGCCTGCTGGTCGCGTTCCAGCTCCAGCCGACGGGCCCGGTCGACGAGCGCCTCGGTGTACTCCTTGCGCGTACGGACCACGAGCCCGAGCATCGCCGAGAGCGCGAACGCCCAGAGGTGGGGGACGGCGGTGTGGTCCCAGCCAGGTGGCCGGAGCACCGCGGCGGCCAGGAGGGGGACGGCCACCAGGACGCCGGCCCGGGCCAGGGCTCGCCCCGGCAGCCGCAACGCGATGTTGAAGACGGCGATGTGCTGGAGGTAGGCGGCCTGGATGACGGCGCCGCACCAGACGTTCACCAGCGCGACCGGAGTCATGAACGCCAGCACGGCCATCGGGTGCGTACGCCGGCGCAGGAGGGGCACGGAGAAGGCCACGCTCATCAGCAGGACCAGCGTGCCGGACGCGTCCGGGGCCAGGGCCACGGTCCGCCAGCCGCCCGAGGTGACGTCGAGTACGGCGAAGAGGACGCAGGCGGTGGTGAGCAGCCCGTCCCAGAACAGCGGTCGGCGTCGGTCGGACGCGCGGACGCGCCGAAGTAGACGCTGGAGGTGGTCGGTGGCCGGAGTGGTCCTCCGGCCGCCGCCGGGGGCGCCAGGTATCCCGTCGTCCGTCACATGCCCCTCCTCGCGGCCCGGCGCCCCCTCCCCGGTCATGCGTCGCGTCGGCGCAGCAGCAGGGCGGCGGAGCACAGGATCGCACCGGTCCACAGGACCAGGGCGAGCAGGGCGCCGGCGGCGGTGGCGTCGCCGACGGACCGGGTGGCGGAGCCGAGGACCCCTGCGGCCTGGGCGGGGAAGTACTTGACGGCGTGCTCCACCACCTCGTACGGCAGCATGGAGAGGACCTCGGGCAGCATCAGTACGCCGCCGATGTAGGCGCCGATGGCCCCCGGGACCGAACGGAGCAGGGCGCCGAGCCCGAGCGCGATCAGGCTCAGCAGGGTGACGCCGGTGGCGTTGCCGACGACCGCGCCGAGCACGCCCGGATCGCCGAGCGAGGCCGCCTGGTCGGTGTCCCGCAGCCAGATCTGCGCGAGGACGAAGGTGAGCAGGGAGGTGGCGAGCATGGTGGCGAAGACCGTGGTGGCGAAGACCGCCGCCTTCGCCCACAGGACCGGCAGCCTGCGGGGTACGGCGGTGAGCGAGGCGCGGATCATGCCGGTCGAGTACTCGCCCGCCGTCATGAGGATGCCGAGGACCGCGGCGCACGGGGCGGCGAGCACCGAGCCGTAGAGGACCAGGACCACGGTGTCGACGTCGGAGTCGCCGCCGTCGCTGGTGTACGTCGTGCCCATGAGGATGCCGACGGCGAGGATCAGCACCGAAGCCGAGGTCAGGGTGATCCAGGAGGAGCGCAGTGAGCGGAGTTTGTGCCACTCGGCGCGCAGGATTCGCGCGGGGGTGATCCGGTACGGGCTCCGCGGGGTGGGGTGGGCGGTCGTGGTCGTGGCGTTGGTGGTCATGCGGTGGCTCCGGTGGGGGCTGGGACGGTGTCCGGGGTGGTGGCGATCCGGTATTCGACCGATTCCTCGGTCAGGTCCATGAAGGCCTGCTCCAGGGACGCGGTCTGCGGGGTGAGTTCGTGGAGCGGGATGCCGTGGGCGGCGGCGGTGCGGCCGATGTGGGCGGCGTCGGTGCCCCGGACCATCAGGTGGTCGGGGGAGTCGGGGGTGGAGGTCGCGGTGACGCGGGGGCTGGTGCGGGTGGCGGTGAGCAGCTCGCGCAGGGCGTCGGCCCGGGGAGTGACGACCTTGACCCGGGCGTCGCCGGCCGATGCGATGAAGTCGGTGACCGTGGTGTCGGCGAGGAGCCTGCCGCGGCCGACGATGATCAGGTGGTCGGCGGTGAGGGCCATCTCGCTCATCAGGTGCGAGGAGACCAGGACGGTACGGCCTTCTCGCGCGAGGGACCTGAGGAGGGTGCGGATCCAGAGCACGCCCTCCGGATCGAGGCCGTTGACGGGTTCGTCCAGGACGAGTGTCGCCGGGTCGCCGAGGAGGGCGGCGGCGATGCCGAGCCGTTGGCCCATGCCGAGCGAGAAGCCCTTGACGCGTGTGCGGGCGACCGCGGTCAGCCCGGTCAGCCCGAGTACGTGCTCGACGCGCTCGCGCGGGATGCCGTGGGTGTGGGCCAGCGCCATGAGGTGGTGGAAGGCGGTGCGCCCGGGGTGGACGGAGCGGGCCTCCAGGAGTGCGCCCACTTCGGTGAGGGGCGCGCGGTGGGCGGCGTAGGCGCGGCCGCCGATCGTCGAGCGGCCCCGGGTGGGTGCGTCCAGGCCGAGCAGCATGCGCATCGTGGTGGACTTCCCGGCGCCGTTCGGGCCGAGGAAGCCGGTGACGGTGCCGGGGCGGACCGTGAAGTCGAGGTCCCGGACGACGGTCCTGTCGCCGTATTTCTTGGTGAGTCCGTATGCCCTGATCATGCGTTCGACGCTACGGAGCCGGGGGCCGGGCGGCGTCGGACCGGGGACGGGACTTGGCGGTGCGCGTAGTACCGGGGTGCGACGCGAGGGCCGTGGGGGCCCGTACGTAATGTCGTTTGCGCAGCTCCTGGGCGGGCGGCAGGATCGCCGGATGGAACATGTGGTGAGAACCGTGCGCGCCGACGAGTGGCCGCAGGTCAGGGAGTTGCGGCTGTCGGCTCTGCGCGATCCGGTCGCGTCGGTGGCGTTCCTCGAGACGTACGAGCAGAGCGTGTCCCGCCCCGACGCGTTCTGGCAGGAGCGGGCGCTCAACGCGTCCGAGGCCGGGAGCGGCGACGTGCGGCAGTTCGTGGCCGTCGCGCCGGACGGGCGGTGGGAGGGCAGCGTCACCGTGCTGATCGAGCGGCCGGACGCGGATCCGGCGTTCGGGGAGGAGGTCGAGGTCCACCAGGCGCATGTGGTCGGCGTGTTCGTACGGCCGCAGGCGCGGGGTGCGGGCCTGGCCGACGAGCTGTTCCGGGCCGCGACGGACTGGGCCTGGTCGTTGACCGGGCCCAGGATCGAGCGCGTACGGCTGTACGTGCACGAGGACAATCCGCGGGCGGCCGCCTTCTACCGGCGGATCGGATTCGTGCCGACCGGGCGTACGGTGCCGATGCCGGGCGATCCGTCCGCGCGGGAGATCGAGCACGCGGTGGAGCGGGCGGACGGCCTTTAGGAATTCCGGTTCGGCCAGTTCCGGTTCGGTTAGGAATTCCGGTTCGGCCAGGAACTTCGGTTCGGCCAGGAATTCTGGTTCGGCTCAGCTGGACGGGGTGAGTTCCTGGGGCCAGCGGGCGCGGGCCTGTTCCCTGGAACGGAGCAGGGCAAGGGCCCGTAGGCCCAGGGACGGTCCGGTGGCCAGCAGTTCGGGGAGCCGGGGCACGGGGGCCACCGCGGCGACGTCGTCGAGCACCAGCGTCATGGGCGGGTCGAGCCGGCCTTCGGGGGACCGTGCCGCAAGGCGTCGGCCGTGCTCGATCGCATGGGCGGCGAGCGCCGTGAGCAGGGGCATCGCTCCCGGTCCCGAGCGGGGGTCCTCGATCGGCTCGCCCACCACGTAGAGGGTGCCGCCCTCGGCCACGAAGGAGTCCAGCGCGAGCGAATCGGCGCGGTTCGGGGTGCAGGCGTCGCGGATGTGCACCGACGACAGTGCGCCGAACGCCCGCACCGTCAGTTCCTGGGCCATTTCGCGGCGTTCGGGGTGGGCCGTCAGCGCCGACTCCAGGAGGCCGGCGAGTCCGGAGGCGGCCTTGGGGTGCGTACGGAGCAGGCGGACCGGTTCGTGGGCGCTGCCGCCGAGGGCCCAGCGGTGGACCTGGCGGAAGGGGCGGCCGTCCACGGCGGCGGCGTGCAGCCAGCACTGGAGGAGCGTTTCGGCGGTGTCGGCGGTGGCGGCGTCGATCCTGGCCTGGGGGCGGACCGGGGCCAGCAGGGCGATGGAGCGGGCGGCGGCCGTCTCGGGGTGCTCGCAGCCCGCGGTGGGCGACCAGCGCAGGCGGGCCGGGGTGTCGCAGAGGTGGCCGGGGTCGTAGACGTGGACCGGGCCGAGCTTGGCGCGGGCGTCCTTCGTCTCGGCCCAGACGGTGGGGTCGGAGGTGACGACGAGCGCGGGGCCGACGGCTTCGTGGACGGCCTGCACGACGGTGGGCCGGCGGGTCGCGGGTGATCCGTAGACGACAGGGGTGGCGAGCGCGGCGGGCGTGGTGGCTGCTGCGGATGCGGCGGATGCGGCCGGTTCCTGCTCCGTGGAAGCGGCGGGAGCGGCGGGGGTTGCGGGGGTGGTGGGAGCGGTGGAGGCCATGGGGGCTGTTGGTGGCGCTTGCCGGGGGAGGGGGTGCTGCTGCCGGGGCGGTTCGGGGGAGGCGGTGTCGTCGGCCTTGCCGCTGGCCGCGTTGACCTCGTTGGTCTGGTTGACCTCGTGCTCGTACGCTTCTTCCCTGCCCCGCTCGTGTGCGTGCTGGTTGTCGCGCTGGCGGGCACGTACGGCTCGCCAGCGGGCCACCACACCCAGCACGAACACCGTCAGCACCAGCAGCACCATCAGTTCGCCGATGAACAGGCCCCAGAAGAGCCCGTACCCGGAGAGCTCGCCCGCCGGGGTACTGGGCCAGGCGGCCGGCAGGTCGTGCGGCGCGGTGACGAGGCGGCGCATCGCCAGCGGCGTCTCGGCGAGCGTGACGCCCTCCGGCCAGGCGCCGTGCGCGAACAGCCCGGCCAGACCGGTGGCCGTCCACGCCAGTGCCGTCAGCCCGAGCAGGAAGACGAGCAGGCCGATCAGGAGGCCGTCGGGGATGCCTCCGCCGCTGCCGGCGCGGTCCTGGCCAGTACGTTCGTAGTCGGCTCGGCTGCGGCCGGTACGGTCTTGAGGGCGCCCCGCCATGTCATGCCACCGTTGACTCGGACGACTCGTTCAGTCGTTGCTGTTGCTCGATCCGGGCCGCCCGCTGCTCCGCCTCCAGGTCCGCGGCGCGCACATCCTCCGGTACGGAGTCGGGGAGAGGATCGGCGACGGAGGACTCGGTCATCGCGCGGTCGGTGAAGACCAGGGGGCGTTCCGCCTCGGTGATCAGGTGTTTGACCACCTGGACGTTGCCGTTGACGTCCCAGACGGCGATGCCGGGGGTGAGGGTCGGGATGATCTCGACCGCCCAGCGGGGCAGGCCGAGCACCCGGCCCGTCGCTCTGGCCTCGTCGGCCTTCTGGGCGTAGATCGTGCGGGTCGACGCCATCTTGAGGATCGCCGCGGCCTCGCGGGCCGCCGCCCCGTCGACGACGTCGCTGAGGTGGTGGACGACGGCCACGAACGACAGGCCGAGCCGGCGCCCGAACTTCAGCAGACGCTGGAAGAGCTGGGCGACGAACGGCGAGTTGATGATGTGCCAGGCCTCCTCGACCAGGAAGATGCGCTTCTTCCGGTCGGGCCTGATCCAGGTGTGCTCCAGCCAGACGCCGACGATCGCCATGAGGATCGGCATGGCGATCGAGTTGCGGTCGATGTGCGAGAGGTCGAAGACGATCAGCGGGGCGTCGAGGTCGATGCCCACGCTGGTCGGCCCGTCGAACATGCCGCGCAGGTCACCGTCGACCAGCCGGTCCAGGACGAGTGCGACGTCCAGGCCCCAGGCCCGTACGTCGTCTATGTCGACGTTCATCGTCTCGGCGGACTCGGGCTCCGGGTGGCGGAGCTGTTCGACGATGTCGGTCAGGACCGGCTGCCGGTCGGTGATCGTCTCGTTGACGTAGGCGTGGGCGACCTTCAGGGCGAAGCCGGAACGCTCGTCCAGGCCGTGCCCCAGCGCGACCTCGATGATCGTACGGAGCAGGGCGAGCTGGCCGGTGGTGGTGATCGAGGGGTCGAGCGGGTTGAGCCGGATGCCGCCGTTGAGGGCGGAGGTCGGGTCGAGGCGGATGGGGGTGAGGCCGAGCTGCTGGGCGATGAGGTTCCACTCGCCGACGCCGTCCTCGCCCTGCGCGTCCAGGACGACGACCTGGCGGTCGCGGAAACGGAGCTGGCGGAGCACGTACGTCTTCTCCAGCGCCGACTTGCCGTTGCCGGACTCGCCGAGCACCAGCCAGTGCGGGGCCGGGAGCTGCTGCCCGTACAGCTGGAAGGGGTCGTAGATGTAGCCCTTGCCGGAGTAGACCTCGCGGCCGATGATCACGCCCGAGTCGCCGAGCCCGGGGGCGGCGGTGGGCAGGTAGACGGCCTGGGCCTGCCCCGTGGACGTGCGGACGGGCAGCCTGGTGGTCTCGACCTTCCCGAAGAGGAAGGCGGCGAAGGCGTCCGACAGCGCGGACAGCGGATCCCGCATGGCGTGACCGACCTCCCTTTCGTTCGGGGTGGGTGCTGTTCGGGGGGAGTGCTGTTCGGGGTGGGTGTCAGCGGCGGATGCCGGTGGCGAACGGCAGGGTGTTCACGAAGGCGCGGTGGTGCTCGCGGTCGCACCACTCCAGCTTGAGGTAGGACTTTCCGGCCGAGGCCCGGATCGTCCGTTTGTCGCGGGCGAGGGCCTCCGGGGAGCGCGAGGACACCGTGATGTACCCGACCAGGTTGACCCCGGCCGCGCCGCTCGCGAGGTCCTCGCCCCGCTGGTCGAGGCGGCCGTGCGCGGCGATGTCGCGGGGGTCGACGGTGCGGTTCATCTTGGCCTGGCGGCTGGCCTCGGCCTCGTCGTTGGTCTTCTCGGTGAGCATCCGCTCGATGGCGACCTCGGTGGGTTCGAGGTCCATGCAGACCGCGACCGTACGGATCACGTCGGGCGTGTGGACGAGCAGCGGGGCCAGGAAGTTGACGCCGACGGGGGTCATCGGCCACTCCTTCACCCAGGCCGTGGAGTGGCACCAGGGGGCGCGGGTGACCGACTCGCGGGTCTTGGCCTGGAGGAAGGTGGGCTCGACCGCGTCCAGCTCGGCGGGCCAGGCGTTGCGCTTGGTCATGGCCTGGATGTGGTCGATGGGGTGGTCGGGGTCGTACATCGAGTGCACCAGGGAGGCGAGGCGGCTCTGGCCGAGCGGCTGGCGGACCCGGATGTCGGCCTCGGCGAGGCGGGCGCAGATGTCGGTGAGCTCGCGCGCCATGACGACGGCGAGGCCCGCGTCCCGGTCGAGCCTGCGGCCGGCCTGGGGTCGGGCGGCGCGGGCCATGGCGTTGGCCTCGGCGGCCAGCTCGCGGGTGTAGTGCATGCAGGCCACGAGGTAGGCGCGGTGCTGCTCGCTGGAGGTGGAGACCATGGACTGGAGCTGGTCGTAGGAATCCTGCAGCCAGCCGGGGGAGGACCTGTCGCCGCGCTGGGCCACGTCCTTGGCGTGCGCGTCGGGGTCGGCGGGCAGGGTACGGGCCAGCATCTGGATACGGGTCACGAAGCCGTCGCCGTTGGCCACGTGCTTGAGCAGGGTGCCGAACCGGTCGACGAGGGCTTCCTGGTCCTCGCTGTCGCGCAGCCCGACGCCGGGGCCCTCGATCTCGATCGCGGCGGTGACGGTACGGCGGTCGGCGTGCAGCAGTACGGCGATCTCGTCGGGGCCGAAGGGGGCGGCGAGCCAGCTGATCCGGCCGATGCCGGGAGGCGGGCCGATCTCGACCTCGCGCCCGTCGGCGCCGACGCCCGCCTCCATGGCCGCGGAGCGGTAGGTCGTACCGCGGCGCAGGGTGCGCTTGTAGCTGCGGTTGATCTCGAACCACCGGTAGAACGTGCGGTGCTTGTACGGCAGGTACACGATCGCCAGGGCGAGCAGCGGGAAGCCCACGAGCAGCATGATCCGCAGGGACAGGACCTGGACGATCAGGCCGCTCATCATGCCGAGGAACGCTCCGGCGATGATCAGGGCGATCTCGCCGGTCTCGCGGTTCTTGCCGACGATCGCGTTCGGCCGCGCCCGGCCGATGAGATACGTACGGCGGGGCGCGATCGTGTGGGACGGAGTCGTCAACGCCCTCCACCTCCCGTGCTGTTGTTACCTGAACTGCCTGATCCGCCGCGGTGCGGGCGGCTGCCGTGCGGGGTACCGGAGGTGGGCGAGGAGCCGCTGCGGGGCGACGGAGCCACGGAGCCGCCCGTACCTGTTCCGGAGCCGCGGGAGCTGTGGGCGGCCATGCCGCCGCTGGCGGGGTTGGCGGGCCGGGCGCCGCCTCCGGTGCTGTCGGCGCCGCCCTGGCCGCCTCGGCTGCTGTGTGTCTTGATGCCCTGGGAGACGAGCGCGGCGGGGGAGCTGACCAGGGCGGCGGCCTGGGCGCCGTCGGTGGCCTGCTTGCGGTTGGTGCGGGCGCCCTGGATCTCGTCGCCGAAGCCGGGGACGAAGCGGTAGATCATCGCGGAGGCGAAGATCGCCAGCAGGATGATGGCGAGGCCGGAGACCACCGCGGAGACGGCGTTGGGCCCGTCGTCCTGGGAGAGCGCGCCGGCCAGCCCGAGGACGACGACGATGACCGGTTTCACCATGATCACCGCGATCATGATGCCCGCCCAGCGCCGGACGTGGCCCCACATGTTCTTGTCGACGAGCCCGGCGTAGACGACGGTGCCGAGCAGGGCGCCGACGTAGAGCAGGGCGGCCCGGATGACGAGCTCCAGCCAGAGGATGCCTGCGGCGAGGATCGACACGAGCGAGACGACGATCAGCATGATCGGGCCGCCGCCGATGTCGGAGCCCTTCTTGAGGGCTTCGGCGAACGAGCCGAAGAAGACGTCGGTCTGCCCGCCCGAGGAGCTGGCGACGACCTCGGTGATGCCGTCGGTCGCGGAGACGATCGTGTAGAGGATCAGCGGGGTGAACGCGGACGCGAGGACCGTGAGCCACAGGTACCCGACGGCTTCGGAGATCGCGGTGGTCAGCGGCACGCCACGGATCGCGCGCTTGGCTACGGCGAGCAGCCAGAGGACGAGCGTGAGAACGGTGGAGGCGGCGAAGACGATCGCGTACTGCTGGAGGAACTTGGTGTTCGTGAAGTCGACGTTGGCGGTGCTCTTCACGGCCTCGCTGAGCTTCTCGACGATCCAGGCAGCGGCGTCGGCGCAGCCGCGGGCAAGGGAGGAGAGGGGGTCCTGCGAGTCGCTGAAGGTGTTGGGAGGGGCGGAGCCGGAGTCGCCGGATTCGCAGTAGTCCTTGGCGAGTCCGACGATGAGGTCGCAGGCCTTGTCATTATTGCTGGGTGTGGGCGTGGGTGTCGGGGCTGCAACCGCCTGAGTGGCCAGCAGTGCTGCTGTGGCCGGCAGGCTGCCCAATGTGACCAGGACGGAACGGACACTCGGACGGTGGCTATCGGGCATAGGTGAAGCCTCCGTATCCCTGAACGGCACCGGCGATCTCGTCTGCTGTTGATGCTCTGTTGTCGCCGTTCACGGGAGTGGGACCCTCTTTCTGACTCGACGACTCAATGCGCCAGTCGTCCCCCACCCACTTGAGCTTCTCGGAGATGGTGAACCACGTTGCTGTGACGGGCTTGGTAGAGCCCTGCCCAGCCATTCCGACGAGACCAGTGCACCAGACCTCGACGGTGGCTGTGGTATCGCTCTTCTCGAGCACCTTCGTGCCGACCGGAATGGTTCGGGAGACGAACGTCAGGCCACTGGGAGAAGTACCGTCCTCGTTGAGCCCTACGTTCTTGAGGAACTCCGGTGAATAGGCATCCATCAAGGCTGTCGACAGGTTCTCCACAACAGCTGGGTCATGAGTAGCCTCGATGATGCTGTTGCGGCTGTCCTTCTTGAACATCCCCACTGAGCCAAGCGCCACCGCATAATTCGCCGCCGCGCTCTGCGCCCCCTGTTCGTCGTGGGCGAAGCCGGAGGCGATGGTGCCGTTCTTCCCCTGGACCGGCTTCGTCCCCGTGGCCGCCGTGGACGACGTGTTCGGGCTGCCGCCCGCGCGGTCCCGGTCTCCGTTGTCGCCGTTCCCGCGGCCTCCGCCCATGTTGGCGAACGCGATGGCCGCGACCAGGAGGACGACCACGCCGACCATCATGACCATGGAGCGGGGCTTGCGGGACGGGCGGCGCGGGGTGCCGTAGCCGTCGCCCTCGCCGTCGGGGAGACGGGTGCGGGTCTGGCGGGTGCCGCCGATGGTGCTGTACGCATCGTCCGTACGACCTGAGTCGTTGCGGTAGCCGTTGTCGTCGCCGAGGCTCATGCCGCGTACGCCCCCTCAACCGTTTCCTGAACCGGGTAGTACGACGGTAGCCGTGCGGGATTCCGCGTGAACGCGGTGTGGTGACTCGACATCAGGGAGACGCAACCTCTGCCGGTGGGCACGACGGGCGGATGACGGATGGTGGTGGACGGGCTGGACGGCCCCTGGCATGGGATGACAGCCGGTCAGACGGCCATTCCGTAGACGATGGTGAAGACGGTTCCGAGAGATCCGATGATGAACACACCGGTCAGGCCCGCGACGATCAGGCCCTTGCCCTGCTCCGCGCTGAAGGTGTCGCGCAGGGCCGTCGCGCCGATTCGCTGCTTCGCCGCACCCCAGACCGCGATGCCGAGACAGAGCAGGATCGCGATGGCCATCACGACTTCGATCATCACGCGGGCCTCGTTGCCCAGAGTCCCGAACGGTCCCCAGTTCGGGGCGATTCCGCCGATGATGGTGGTGATGTCGCCCTTTTCCGCTGCCAGGATCATGTAAGTCACCGCCCCTGTTGGGTAGTTCGTAGCCCCCTGCCCCATGGCACGGGTCACTCTCTATCTTCGCTGATGAAACTGCTCTTGGACGACGACTCGACAGCTCTCTTTACCCTGGCCTCGCACATTTGGCCGGTCGGGCCGCTCTGGCCTGCCGGGCGGAGCGGTGTGTGACTGAAATTGTATGGTTACTCTATGTATCACGGGGTGTGACCCCGGGCAATGATTGCCATTCCGCCATCTTGGCCGGAAATTCATGTACTCCCTGGTCAGCGTGGTGGGACTGCCCTGGGTGAAGGTCCGTCAGAGCAGTGGGTGGCGGGGAACAGGCGGCCGGGGCGGGGTGGTCCAGGTGGGTGGCGGCCGGAAGTCGCACCAGGTGCCGTCGAAGGGAAACGTTCCGGCCTCGGCGAGCCGGACAACCGCGGCGCCCTCGTCCCGGATCGCGGACGCCTCGTCGGCCGACCAGTAGACGGGGTGACCGGTCTTCTCGGCGAAGGATTCCTCGTCCTTCCACTTCCAGGTCCGGTCCGGTGCCACGTTGATGTCGAGCTCGTGGTCGCAGACGTCGATGTCGTCGCCGCGGTGTGTGCGGTGCTCCAGATTTACGTACCAGCCGCGGAACTTTCGTCCACGGCCGAAGAGCCAGAGCACCGAATGCGCTGCGCCGGTCGGCTGGTAGAAGAGGGCGTTGCCCATCGGCCAGCGTCCGGCGACGACCGGATAGCCGTCCACCGGCCGCTCGTCCGGGGCTATGTCCCGGAGGTGAGCCCCGCGCGGAAGCTTCGTACGCCACATCGGTGTGCCGGACTCCATCCACACCAGCTGGCCCGCGTCGGTGCGCTGGACCAGGCGCACGGGCACCGAGGAACTCAGGTGGCCGCCGATGAAGAAGTTCCAGCGGAGAATCCTGCCCGGTTCGTCGCTCATGTCGCTGATCATGCCCGCGACGGAGCGGCCGGACACGTTGTCCGATCACCTGACGGGAGGACAGGGGGAGAGCATGTACGGCTCATTCGGCGGCGGCGATGTCCCCGGCGGACGAGCCTCTCGATGACCAGCGGCTTGAAGCCGAAGCCGCAGGGCGTGGGCGTACGGGGCCCTGTGCGGCGACTCCGGCAGTGCGGGCGGGCGCCGCCCGACCCTCCAGCCGGCTGTACACCGATGACGAGGGCAGGACTGTCAGCCTGAGGTTCGAGGCCAGCGGATACGTCGCCAGCACCGAGACCGAGGACGGCGTCACCCACGACGGCATGCTCCGGGCCCGGGGCGCGAACATCGGGGGATGGGAGCGGTTCACCCCCGAACCGCTGACCGACGGGAAGTACGCGCTGAAGGGGCAGGCCGAGGGCCTCTACGTCTCCGCGGAGAAGAACGCCACCGGGAACGACCACGGGCTGCTGCGGGCCCGCGCCGCCACCGTGGGCTCGTGGGGAGCGATTCACCCTGGTGAAGGCCGGTGCGGCCGGGATCCCGGCCGACGTCACCGATGCCGGGAGCGCCGTGCCGCCGGTTTCCGTACCGCCGGTCGCCGGGCCGGCCGCTGCGAGCACCGTGCGCGTCATGTCGTGGAACGCCTGCGGCAGCATCAACACGGTCGGCCCGTGCAACGACGGCAAGCCGATCGGCAAGGACGCCCTCGCGGCGGGCATCAAGGACCGCCTGGACAGGGCCGCCTCGTACCCCGACGTGATCTCCTTCCAGGAGATCTGCGAGATGCACGCCAAGCCGGTCGAGCCGGCGCTGGAGGGGAGCGGCCCGTACCAGTGGGACGTGCGCTTCGCGCCGATCAGCTACGACGGCGACGGCGACGGCGCTGGCCTGAAGGCCCCAGAAGGAGTGCATGGACGCCGACGGGTACGACCGGGGCGCGTACGGCGTGACCATCGCGGTGCCCGGCGAGAACGCCTGCTACCAGGCGTTTTCGCCGGCCACGTACGTGAGCAAGGGCGGGGCGACCCGCAAGGCGGAGCAGCGTTCGGCGGTCTGCGCCACGGTTCCGTCCCGGGCGGCCATGTTCTGCGCCGCGCACTTCAGCACCGGCGGCGACCTGAACGTCAGCCCGCCCGCGCGTGGCCACGACACGCTGACGACGATGTACGACCGGTACCAGGAGTGCGCCGAGAAGGACGGGGTGTACGACGGCCCCAGCACCAAGGACGGCGAGGAGATCGACTACATCTTCAGCCCCTACTCGTTCAGCGCCTGCATTTCTCGATCCACGGCTCGATGCCGCTGCCCGCGAAGTGACCGTCGGCAGGGCCTCCGTCCGCCTCCCCCGGCGG
>NZ_JBHJQP010000197.1:0-14245 GCF_042262625.1 Streptomyces sp. NPDC056347
GGGGCGGGACGCGGACGTCCCGCCCCTGCCGCGGTGGTTGGTCAGGAGACGGTGTCCTCGATGCTCGTGTCATCCGCAAGACCTCTGACCAGGTTCACCAGGCTCGCGTCCAGGGCTCCTTGGAAGAGACGGAACTCGTCGGCCGCGCCCGAGAGGAAGGCACCGGAGGTGCCGCCCTTGAGCGTGCGGCCGACCTGGAGCGCGGTGGTGGTGAAGTCCCAGGTGTGCTCCCAGGGGAGCCGGGCGCTCTCGACGCCGTTGACGTAGAGCACCACGTCGCCGAAGACCGCCGAGTGGACGAGGGCCAGGTGGTCCCCCGTGATGCCGGTGCTGGGCAGGAAGCCCGTCGCCTTCGCGGTGGTGCTCGTGGCGGTGGCCGAGTCCCCGTCGGTGACCGTGAGGGTCCAGCGGTTGTCGGCGGCCGAGTAGCCCACGGTGACAGCGCTGCCCTGGGCGCCGGAGAGCCCCATGACCGTCTGGTCCTTGGTGGGCGCCACCGAGGAGAGCCGGGCCCGCCCGGTCAGGGTGAAGCTGTCCCGCTTGGTGAGCAGCCCGGCCGCCCGGGTGGCGTAGGCGTCGGTGCCGTTCAGCACCAGGTGCCCGTCACCCCACATCGGGTCCTCGGGCGCCGTCTCGACACACTCCGGATCGGCCTCCGGGTCGCAGCCCGGCGCCGGCACGTAGATGGACGCGCCGCCGCCGAGCGTGAGCCCGGTTCCGCCGGCCGCCTCCGGCGCCACGCCGCCGGGCGCGGAGTCCACGTCCCAGTAGGCGAGCTGCTGGGCCACGATGCCGCCCAGGTCGGCGCTCTCGGGACCGGTCACGACCCGGTCGTAGACCTGGACGTCGGCGATGCCGCCCTTCAGGTGGGCCGTGTAGCCCTCCAGCGAGATCCTGCGGCCGATCTGCAGGTTCCCGGCCGCGTCCCACGGGGCCTGCCGCTTCGCGGTGGCCGTGACCGCCGTGCCGTTCACGTACATCCGCATCACGCCGGTGACGCCGTCGTAGGAGCCGATGAGGTGCGTCCAGGCGCCGGGCACCACCTTGCCGCCGGTGACCTTCCAGTCGCCCACGGACTCAAGGTCGTTGAACGGGGAACGGAACACCCAGTTACGGCTGTCGGCGTCGTATCCCAGGTCGAAGCCGGGCAGGCCCGTGCCGTCCTGGCTGATCACGGTCTGGTCCTGATTCGGCTCCTCGGGGAGGTTGACCCAGGCGCTGACCGAGAAGCCGGTGCCCGTGTCGACGATGTGCCGGCCCGCGTCCAGGTAGGCGTTCTCGGTGCCGTCCAGGTCCGCGTACGTGTCCGCCGCGCCGAGCGGTCCGGGCTTGGCCCCGAAGGCCACGCCCGTGCCGGGTGCGGCGGCGGGCGAGGTGCCCGTACCGGCCGCGGAGCCCGATCCCTTGACGTCGCCGAGGGTCCAGCCGCCGATCGGGGCCCGCCCGCCGGAGACGAGGAACGCGTACCCCATGGTCGTCTTCTGGGCGTTGCCGGCCGCGTCGACGGCCTTGGCCTCCACCGTCCAGTCGCCCTCGGACGTCGGCATGAACTTCACGGTCGCGGGGCCGCCGGGCTTCGCGGCGTCCACCGTGGACCAGCCCTCGTTGCCCTTGAACCGGTACTGGTACCGGACCACGTCGGCGGCGGGCGAGTCGAAGGTGAAGTTTCCGTAGTCGCCGACGCCCGCGTGCCAGTTGCCGTCGTCGGGGTACTCGACGGAGCTGATCACCGGCGCGGCGGGCGCGGTGGCGTCGTAGATGAACTCGCAGCGGGTGGCACTGCCCGCGCTGCTCCACGGGCCCCAGGAGGTTCCGTCCGTGCCCTGGACCTCCCAGCCGATCGTGACGTTGGACGGGATGGTGAAACCGGGATCCGAATCGGTGCTGAGGTCCGAGCCGGCGGTGTACTTGAACGACGCCGAGCCGGTCTGTCCGGTGCCGGTCGTCGTGCGGGCTCCGGTGGTGGCGTAGTGGTCGACCTGCTTGCCGTCCTTCGTCCAGAAGACGTGGAACCGTGCCTTCAGGCTCTCGGACTTGCCGGGGGTGTCGTTGTGGTCGTAGTCCTTGACGATCGCGTTGAGGACCGGGGCCTCGGACACGTAGTGCTCGTCCGCCTTCCCGTACTGGCACGAGCCTCCGGGCGACATGCTGAGGTCACTCATGGCGGGTGCCGGCGGCGGGCGGTTGTACACCACTTCGAGCTGGGCGTTCCCGCAGAACCGCTTCCAGTACGAGTAGTCGTCCTCGTTGTCCGCGCGCAGCCGGAAGGTCGTGGTGTCCCAGCCGCTGTCGGCGGCCTTCTGGACGGTCTTCTTCACGTCGAACCGCACGTTCTGGTTGGTCGACGTGCACGACCCCGCCGGGTTGGTGGGGGACTTGCTGGCGAGCGTCTCCTTCAGCGTGGGCTGCTTGCTCCAGCTGGTGGAGGAGCTGATCGCGCTCGCGCCGGTGGAGTTGACCCGTCCCAGCTGCACGGCCTTCGCGGAGCTGCTGTACGTGTGGACCATCGTCACGGCGAACTCGGCGCTGACGATGTCCTTGCCCTCGAAGGACGCCGTCGGAACGGCGAAGAACTGGCGCTTCTTGTCATTGGAGCCGGCGCACTGGTACGACACGTCGGCGGGGCACTTCCCGACGCCCTCGTCGTCCTTGAACTTCCAGAACGAGGCCGACGAGTAGTACGAGGACACCATCGTCCAGCCGGTACGGCTCGCGGTCTTGACCACCGGGTCGATGTAGACCGGGTACACCGTGTCGTCGCCCAGGAGCAGGGACCTGTCCGGGGTCAGTGTCAGCGCGTCGGTCCCGACCCGGACGCCGACGTCGGCGACGCGGGCACCGTCCGGGGGCGTCACGGCGACCGGTTCGCCGGCCGCCTTCCTCAGCGTCGGAGCGGAATCCGCCTTGGCCTCCCCCGCTCCCCGCGCGCTGTCCCACATCAGCGGGGCGGGTGCCTCGAAGACGGTGCCGCCCGACGCGTCGGTCGCGGTGAGACCGCCGTCGGTGGACTTCCCGAGGTCGACCGCGGTGGACTCCACCGGCAGCTGCAGTGCGGCCAGTTCCGGGTTGGCGGCGGCCTCGGCGTCCTTCACGACGATCAGGTGCGAGAAGCCCTCCGCGTCCGCGGTCACCTTCAGGTCGACCCCGGGCAGGACGTCCCGGTACGTAGCGGTCGACCCGTCGATCACCGGCTCGGGCAGCTTGCCGATCCAGTCCAGGGAAAGCGCCCGGCCGTCCTTCTCGATCGTGGCGAACGTCCTGGCACCGCCCCCGGAGAAGGACATCGCCGTCACGGCCGCCTTCGGCCCGTACGAGCCGTCCGCCCGCCGGACGAGGGTGGTGTCGATGTCCACCCACTTCCCGTTCTTGCGGGTCCGTACGGGCTGGACGGCCGTGGTGGTGGTGAAGGTGCCGTCCGGGTTGGCCACCGTGGTGCTGCGCTCGTCACGCAGGCCCAGCACCTCGACCGGGGCGTCGGTCTTCGCGGCGGCCTCCTGCGCCTCCTCGGTTCCGCCCGCGGCACTCCGGCCGGCCGGTGCCGCGACCGCCTGGGAGAGCTCGCCGGGCAGGGCCTGGACCCCCAGCCCCGCGGCCAGCACGGCCGTGGTGATCACCGCGGCGAGGGATCTTCGGCTGCGCCGATGCCCGTCTCTGAGAGGTCCGTTCACGGTCACGTTCTGCTTTCTCCGGCTTTCACTGGTGTCCGACTCCTGATGTCCCATGCCGCTCATCCGACTGCCGCGAAGGACGTGCCGATGTCCGAGAGCCCGCCACTGCCGGGCTGGAAGGTCTTGGTCCCCCCGCTCGTGGTGCCGTCGACATCGGTCCACGGCATCGTGTAGAGAACTCCCTTGGAGGTGGCGGGGTCCTTGCTGTAGGGGACTCCGACGTAGAGGGTCACGGAACCGGAACGCAGCGAGATGCCGGTGAAGTCACGGGGGTTCGGCTTGCCGGGCAGGACGTCCGAGCCTCGCTTGATGATCTTGTCGGCGGCTCCGATGTCGCTGTCCAGCGGCTTGAACAGCTGGAGCGCTCCGGCGTCCTTCACCCCGTCGACGTCCCGGCCCGGTATGCCCACGATCAGCCTGACGGTATCGGTGCTGGTGACGACGCCGGTGTTCGTGTTGGCGATGGTCACGCGCTGTCCGAAGAAGTCCCCCGCTCCGGGGTCGCCCTCGACATTCGCGGTCCCCGCGTCGAATCCCTTGAGTTCGGTGACCCGGCCGGAGGGTTCTATCCGCACCACGGCGGCACCGCCCGCGTCGGGGACGTTTCCGATGTCTTCGCCCGGAGTGCCGATCGCCAGGAGCGCGTCGGAGTTGTAGGTCTGGTTGGCCGGCCGGTAGTTGGTCATGGACAGCGCGGCGCCGAACCGGTCACCGGTCTCGGCGATGCCGGTGAGGGCCTCGCCCTCGCCCGCCTGGTCCATGCCGGCGATCGCGGCCGGTATCCCGTCAGTGACCGTATGGTTGAAGACGGCCACGGTTCCCGCGGCGACCGCGTCGGCGCCGATGGTCTCGCCGGGCGCCCCGACGGCGAAATAGCGGTTGGTTCCGGCGAGCGCGGCACCGAACTGGTCACCGGCCTCCACCGCACCGGGCACGCCCGGGCTGTCCTGGCTGACGCTGGTCCGCTTGCCGCCCTGCTGGTAGACGATGATGCCGGCGTTCTCCTGGTTCACGCCGTTCACGACCACGCCCTCGCCAGGGACACCGACGACGAGGTACGGCTGCCCGTTGTCCGCCGCGCCCGCCTGGAGTGCGTAACCGAAGCGGTCCCCCGCTTCGCCGTTGGCCCCTGGAGTAAAAGCCGCCTGGGTGAATCCCTCCATGACCGATCCGGCGCCGATCCCGGTGGGCGAGCCGTAGATGATGTGGATGATTCCGGCGTCCTTGACATCCGCACCGGAGCCGCCGGTGTCCTCGTAGGGGGTTCCGACGACCAGGTCGGCACAGCCGTCACCATTGAAGTCCGCCCAGGCGACCGCCGTTCCGAACTGGTCGCCGCGTTCCGCGGCGGTCCCCATTCCCGGCGTCGCCTGCGAGATCTCGCTGACGCCCTTGCCGCCGCCGTACAGCACCCGCACCAGACCGGCCTGCGGAACTCCGTCCACGGTCGCCTGCGGGTCCGTGACCACGTTGTCGACGATGCCGTCGCCGTTGAAGTCCCCGGTCGCCCCCGCACAGGTCGCCGCTGCTGCGGCGGGTACGGCCCCTGCGGGTGCCGCACCCAGGGTCACGACGAGCAGCCCGACCACGGCCGCGATTCCGGACGCGGCAGATTTCCTATACACATCCCACCCCTTGAGGAGAATTCGTGTACCGCTGACTCCGCCTTCGTGAAATTCAGGCAGTACACGACAGAGCGCATGCAATAACCCACTCATGATCTTGTCAAGAACATGTCCGCTACATGCTGTTAAGTACCGGGGGACCGCCGCGCCCGTGCGAGGCCTGTGGAACGGACAGCACCGGACGGGCTCTCCAAGGCACCGGACGCGATGCCGCGGGGCCCGGAGGCGGCGGCCGACGTGGCAACCGGGGCTCGCCCCCGCGCCGTTCGCCTCGGTCAGCGCACCGTGGCGCCGAAGGTGACGTCACCGGCGGGGATTCCGCCGTCGCCGGGCCTGAAGGTCTCGCTCGGGGCGCCGCCGTTGGCGGTGTCCCAGGGGAATCCGTGCACCGCGTGCCCCTCCGCGGGGCCGTAGGGCATGCCCACGTACAGCAGGGCCTGGCTGCCGCCCAGGCTCATCCCGGCGAGCTGCCTCGGCGCGGACGGCCCGGGAATTCCGTGACCCGGCTCGATCCAGCTGTCGTCGGCTCCCGGCTCCCCGAGCATCGAGAACAGCGCCACGCCGCCCGTGTCCGCCCGGTCCGCGGCCGACTCCTCGCCCGGGACTCCCACCGCGAGCATCGAGTTGGTGACGGCCGGATCCCCGCTCGGGCGGTACGGCACCATGGCCACCGAGGTCCCGTACCGGTCGCCTTCCTCGGCCGCGAGATCCGATGCCGAGGTACGGGACTGCCCCATCCCGAACAACGGGTCCGGGATGCCGTTCGTGTTGATCGACGGGCGGAACGCCAGCACGGCGCCCGCGGACACGGCGTCCCCCAGGCTCTCCCCCGGGGCGCCGACCACGAAGTGTCTGCCGGTGGCCGCGATCGAGGCGCCGAAGCGGTCGTAGGGTTCCGCGTCCTCCCAGACCCCCGTCGTGTCCTGGCTCACGGATGCCGCCTTGCAGTCCGTTCCGTACACGTAGTGGATGAACCCCATGTCCACTCCGCCGGCGCCGTCCTCACCGGGCACCCCGATGACCAGGAACGGGTACCCCGTCTGCGATCTGCCCGCCACGCCCGCGTAACCGAGCAGGTCGCCGGTCTCCGGCCCACCGCCCAGCGGCTGGTCGGCGCCCTGGACGAAGCCTTTGCCGGGCTTCTCCTGACCGACCGTCACCGTGGAGCCGTAGACGACCTGGCCGTAGCCGGCGTCCGCCTGCTCCATCAGCTCCACCACACGCCGGGCGGCCGTGCCGTCGCCGTAGGGAGCCCCGTGCGGGGTCTCGGGGCGCGTCAGAAGTGACGGACGGCGAAGGGCCCCTCCGCGCGGTGCGTGGAGGGGCCCTTCGCCATGGGAGCGGCCGTCAGGCGAGATCCTTCAGAAGCCGCTCGTAGAGCACGACGTACTTCTCCGCCTGGGCCTCCCAGCTCCACTCGTCGAGCATGCCGGGACGGTCGTAGACCGCGGCGTAGCGGTCCCGGTCGTTCAGGACCGCCCCCACGGCCCTGGCCAGGTCCTTGCTGTCCTCCGAGCGGAAGACCTCGCGGTTGCCGACCCGGGTGACCTCGTCCGACATGGCCTTGACGTCACTGACCACCACGGGTAGCCGGGCCTGCATGAACTCGAAGAACTTCGTACTGAGGGCGACCTCGTGGTTGACCGGCCCCTTGTGCAGCGGGTGGATGCCCGCGTCCGCGGTCGACAGGAACCGCACCAGGGCGTCGTACGGCACGTACGGGCGATTCCACGATGGTGTGCAGACAACGCTGCGGAGTACACCGCCAACGGGGTGTCCGGCACCAGGCCGCACGCCTCGCGGACGACGAAGGCGCCCGGCCGATGAGGTGGACCTCCCACCCTGCGTCCGCCATGGCCCGGGCGCTCTTCTGAACGCGTGAGTCACCGTCGATGGTGTTGTCGGCGAGCATCACGACTCGTCCGGGGCGACTTTCTCACATGTTGTCCATGATCTCTCTGCGAGTCGAGGTCAGCCGCCGATGACGACGCGGCGGACGCCCTCCCAGCGGGCCGGGTCCGTCGTGCGGCGCCCGTCGACCAGGACGCGGACGTCAGGGAGATCGGCGGCGGCCAGCTCGCGGTACTCGGCGTGGTCGGCCTGGAGGATCGCCGCGGTGACGGTCTGGCCCTCGTGCGGGACGAGACCGTGCGCGGCCAGTTCCTCGGACGTGTACATCGGGTCGGAGACGAACGGGACCGCGCCCCGGGCCCTGAGCGCCTCGACGGTCGGGAAGACGCCGGAGAACGCCGTCTCCTTCACGCCGCCGCGGTAGGCCGCGCCCAGCACCAGCACGCCCACCCCGTCCAGGTCGCCGTAGGCGGCGGCGAGCAGGTCGACCGCGTACTCCGGCATGGCGGCGTTGGCCTCGCGCGCCGAGCGGACCACGGTGGCCGTCGGGTCGTTCCAGAGGTACATCCGCGGGTAGATCGGGATGCAGTGGCCGCCGACGGCGATGCCCGGCTGGTGGATGTGGCTGTAGGGCTGCGAGTTGCAGGCTTCTATGACCTTGAGGACGTCGATGTTCTGCTGGTCGGCGAAGCGGGCGAACTGGTTGGCCAGGCCGATGTTGACGTCCCGGTAGGTGGTCTCGGCGAGCTTGGCCAGCTCGGACGCCTCGGCGGTGCCCAGGTCCCAGACGCCGTTGGCGCGCGGCAGGTCGTCGCGGTCGTCGAAGTCGAGGACCGACTCGTAGAACGACACACCGTGCTCGGCCGAGGCCGTGTCGATGCCGCCGACCAGCTTCGGGTAGCGGCGCAGGTCCGCGAAGACCCGGCCGGTGAGCACCCGCTCCGGGGAGAACACCAGGTGGAAGTCCTCGCCGGCCTTCAGCCCGGAGCCCTCCTCGAGCATCGGCGCCCAGCGGGTACGGGTGGTGCCGACCGGCAGCGTGGTCTCGTAGCTGACCAGGGTGCCGGGCTTGAGGCCCGCGGCGATCGCCTTGGTCGCGGAGTCCATCCAGCCGAAGTCCGGGGTGCCCTCGGCGTCCACGAAGAGCGGGACGACGACCACGACGGCCTCGGACTGCGCGACCGCGGCCGCGGTGTCCGTGGTGGCGGTGAGCAGTCCGGCCCCGACGGTCTCCTTGAGCTTGACGTCCAGGTCGTGCTCGCCGGGGAACGGCTCGACGCCGGCGTTGACCAGCTCGACGACCTTCTCGTTGACGTCGGCGCCGATCACCCGGTGGCCCTTGGCGGCGAACTGCACGGCGAGCGGCAGACCGATCTTGCCGAGGGCGACTACGCAGATGTTCATGGTTACTTCCTCTTGGAGCGCTTGGCGCCGGTCAGCCGGGACCGCAGCCGCGAGCCCAGCGAGGTCTTGGGTGAGTTGAGCGGGCCGGTGCTGATCACCATGCGCCCCTTGGAGTTGAGCTGCGCCGCGGCACGGTACGGGTCCGCCTCACCGTGCCACCTGCGGGCCAGCGGCATGGGCCGCCCGTCGCCGCGCACCGGGATCTCGTACGTTCTCCCGGCCACGTCGACGTAGACGCGTATCCCGCGCTTGGCCTTGCGTGCCGCGAGCGGGATCCGGGCGCGCAGCAGGGTGGCGTTGCCGTCGACCGTCACCTCACGGGTGAACTCCCCCTGCGTCGGGGGCAGTTCGTGACCTTCGGGCAGGCACCGGGCGCGCGCCTTGTCGGCGCTGTTGGGCATGGCGCCCTCCGCGAGGCGGACCACCGCGGAGCCGGTGTCGCCGAGGACCCCGATCCGTACGGTCAGCTCCAGCGCCAGCTCCTCGCCGGTCTGCACCCACTCCGACCCGACCAGCGCGGTCTTGTTGGCGAGCCGGCCGGGGACGATCTCCCCGACCAGTTCGAAGCAGCGGTCCGGCAGCTCCAGGCCGGCGTCACGGAAGCCGGGGTAGCGGGCGAAGGCCCGGCCGTCCTCCAGGTGGAAGGGCGGCGCGCCGTGCTCGGCCTCCTCGGTGATCGCACGGCAGAGTTCGTCCATGGCACCGCGCTGCGCGAGCCGGAGCCTCGCTCGGAGCTTGACGGGCAGCCCGTCGCTCAAGGCGTCCGTCAGGTAGGCGTCGGCGAGCCGGGTGATCCCGGCGCAGACGTTCCGCTTCGTCTCGTCGTCGAGCGCGACGAAGTCGTCCTGGATGAGCTTGGAGAGCTCCCAGGTGAAATGGCGCTTGAGGACGGCGTCCCGCTTCGGCCCGGCCTCGACCAGCTCCGCCGTCCGGTCCATGATCTCGCCGGTGCAGCGCAGCCGCGCCAGGTGGTTGGCACGGTAGGTGATGTTGCTTGCGTCCCCGCGCTTCACCGCGTAGTAGCAGGTGTAGTCGGCGACCACCGAGATCCTGCGGGCGCGCACGCAGGCCTCGATGGTGAAGGGCTGGTCGCTGCCGACCGGCAGATCCTCGGGGAACCGCAGCTTGTGCTGCTCCACGAGTTCGCGGCGGAAGAGCTTGGTGTTGGCCAGGGCGAACGGCAGCTCCGGCCCGTACAGGCTGACGTCGGGATCGTTGGCCTTGTAGAGCGACTGGCGCACGTACCGGCCGTTGGTGCCGACCATCTTGCCTATGACGACGTCGGAGTCGTTGGCGTCCGCACAGGCCACCATCCGCTCCAGCGCCTCCTCGCCGAGGTAGTCGTCCGAGCCGATGAAGTAGACGTACCGGCCGGTGGCCAGCTCCAGCGCCCGGTTGCTCGGCATCGCAGGACCGCCGGAGTTGGCCTGGTGGACGACCTTGACCGTGCCCGGGTAACGCGCGGCGAACCGGTCGAGTTCGGCGCCGCTCTCGTCCGTCGAGCCGTCGTCGACCGCCACGACCTCCAGCCGGTCCAGCCCGATGGACTGCCCCACGAGCGAGTTCAGGCACTCGGTGAGGTACGGCATGGTGTTGTACACGGCCACGACGACCGTGACATCGGGGACAGCGGGTCTACCGGTCACACGGTCACCTCGGCGGCTCTCTCGACGGATACGCGACGACTACCGGGCAGCAGCTTCGTGTACACCTCGTCGAGAGCTGCCGCCTGGGCTTCCCAGGTCCACTGGTCGAGCAGTCCGGGCCGGTCGTAGACCTCCCGGTATTTCTTCGGGTCGGCGAGGACGGCCTTCACCGCGCGGACGTAGTCCGTCACGTCCTCAGCCGTGAAGACCTCGCCCTGGCCGGTCTCCGCGACCATGGCGCCCATCGTCTTCACATCACTGACCACGAACGGCAGCCGGGCGTGCGAGTACTCGAAGAACTTGGTGATCAGAGCGATCTCGTGGTTCGGCCAGTGGTGGATCGGGATGACCCCGAGGTCCGCCGCCGCCAGGAAGCGCACGACCTGGTAGTGCGGCACGTACGGGAGGATGTGCACCCGGTCGGCGACCCCGAGTTCCGCCGCGCGCTCCGCCAGCCCTGTCATGTACCCGGAGTTCGGGCGCAGCACGATGAACGCGACGTGCAGGCCGGGCAGTTGCGGAAGCGACTCGACCATGATGTCCAGGCCGCGCTGCGGGGCCGCCGCGCCGCTGTAGACGGCCAGCGGGACGTCGGGGCCGATGCCGCACAGCTCGCGCAGATCCGGCACCGGCTCGGCGGCCTGCTCGGGCGAGACCTCCGCGTCGGGGGCGTTCAGGACGACCGCGGGCTTCTCGGCCAGCCCGTGCCGCTCGACGAGCATCTCCGCGAGGGTCGGCGAGACGGTGGTCACCGCGTCGGCGTACTTGGAGTAGGCCAGCTCGTGGAGGCACTGCGCGACGTGCCAGCGGGGGTGCGGGTCCCAGGGCTTGATGCCGGGCAGGAACTCGTGGGCGTCCCAGACCAGCTTGACGTCGCGCTTCGCGGCGCGTGCCCGCATCACGGCCCGCGCCCCGACGCCCAGCATGCGGAAGTCGTTGGCGTGGATCAGGTCGGGCTTCAGCTCGTCGATCACCTTGCCGTAGGCGAGGTCGAGGTCGAGCAGGAAGGGGTCGAGCCTGCGCCAGGCCCGGTCGCCCATCGCGCGCTGCCAGAACGCCGTGGTGAAACGGTCCAGCGGCGCGTCCATCCGCTTGCGCCGCTGTTCCAGGGCGTTGGTGCGCCGCACACGCGTGTCGACCCAGCGGCTGGCCACCTTCGCGGTGACCCGCTCGGGAAGAAGGGCGGCCTTCGCCAGCGCCGCCCCGTTCTCGTTCGCCTCGATACGGCGGAGCTTGAGATCGGCCCGCCACGCCTTCATCTTCTGCTTGCGGTAGGCGGCGAGTGGTCCGGGCCGATAGGCCAGCGGGGCGCGCAGCGGGGCGCGCCGGTACTCGTGCCTGCGGCGCTGCATCGGTCCGGGCACCTTGAGCAGCCGGACCCGGGCGTCGCCGAGCATCCAGTGCTGCTCGGACTTGCCGGGCGACTTGCCGAGCAGGACGACGTCCCAGCCCGCCTCCGCCGCGGAGCGGGCCTCCTTCTGGACGCGGGAGTCGCCGTTCACCCCGTTGTCGACGAGCATGACGATCCGGCCCCGGCTCCCCGGGCGCGGCGTCGTGATGTTCTCAGGATCCATGTGTGGCCAGCTCTCCCGCGGAGGTCGTGATGGTGCGTCCGCTCCGTGCCGATTCCAGGACCGCCGCGGCGACCTCGACCGTACGGAGACCGTCGCGCAGGGTACAGATGTCCTTCTCGGTGCCGCGTACCGCGTCCCGGAAGAGCTCGTGCTCGACCAGCAGCGGCTCCCGCTTGGGGATGGCGTAGCGGATCATGTCGCCCTCGGAGACGCCCCGGAACGCCTGGAGCGCCTCCCACTCGGTGGCGACCGCGGCGTTCGAGTGGAAGGTCAGGTCGGCGGTGAGGGTGTCCGCGATGAACGTGCCGCGCTCGCCGGTGACGGAGGTGAAACGTTCCTTTAGCGGGCTCAGCCAGTTGACCAGGTGGTTGACCATGGTCCCGTCGGAGAGCCGGCCCACGGCCGAGACCATGTCCTCGTGCGGACGGCCGGACTTCGACACGGTGTGGGCGGCGATCGACTCGTACGTCTGCCCCGTCACCCAGCCCGTCAGGTCGATGTCGTGGGTGGCGAGGTCCTTGACCACGCCGACGTCGGCGATGCGGTGCGGGAAGGGGCCCTGGCGCCGGGTGACGACCTGGAACACCTCGCCCAGCTCGCCCGCCTCCAGCCTGGCCCGCATCGACCGCAGCGCCGGGTTGCAGCGCTCGATGTGGCCTACGCCCGCGACCAGGCCGCGCGACTCGAACGCCTCGACCAGGCGCCGGGCGCCTTCCACGGTGTCGGCGAGCGGCTTCTCGATCAGCGCGCAGACCCCGGCCTCGGCCAGGCGGAGCCCGACCTCCTCGTGGAGCGCGGTGGGGCAGGCCACGACGGCGTAGTCGAGGCCCTGGGCGATCAGTTCGTCGACCGTGGACAGGACGGGGGCACCCTGCGCCCAGCCGTTGCTGTCCCCCATCGGGTCGACGACGCCGACCAGCTCCACGCCTTCGAGGCCGGCCAGCACACGGGCGTGGTGGCGGCCCATCGAGCCGAGGCCGACCAGGCCCGCTCTCAGTCCTGCGGTCACTGCATTTCTCCCAGCGAGTTCACTGCGGCAACGATGCGCTCGAGGTCGTGCTGCGTCAGCGACGGGTGCACGGGCAGCGAGACGACCTCGGCAGCGGCACGCTCGGTCTGCGGCAGATCCCAGTTCCGCCCGGCCTTCTGGTCGGGCTCCCAGTACGGCTTCAGCCGGTGGATCGGGGTCGGGTAGTACACGGCGTTGCCGATGCCCGCCTCGGTCAGCCTGGCCATGGCGGCATCCCGGTCACCCTGCACCCGGATGGTGTACTGGTGGTAAACGTGACGTGCACCCTCGGCGACGGGCGGAACCGTGACGTTGGGCGCGTCGATGTGCTGGTCGAGGTATGCGGCGTTGGCGCGCCGCTGCTCGGTCCAGCCCTGCACCTTCCCGAGCTGTACGCGCCCGACGGCGGCGGACACGTCGGTCATCCGCATGTTGGCGCCGACGATCTCGTTGGCGTACCGCTGCTCCATGCCCTGGTTGCGCAGCAGCCGGAGGGTGCGCGCGATCTCGGCGTCGGCGGTGGTGATCATGCCGCCCTCGAGGGAGTGCATGTTCTTGGTCGGGTAGAAGCTGAAGGTGCCGCCGGAGCCGAAGGCGCCGACCGGCGTCCCGCCCAGGGCCGCGGTGTGCGCCTGGCAGGCGTCCTCCACGACGGCCAGGGCATGCTTCCGCGCGATCGGCATGATCGCGTCCATCGCGGCCGGGTGGCCGTACAGGTGGACGGGCATGATCGCGGCCGTGCGGGGCGTGATCGCCGCTTCGACGGCGGCCGGGTCCAGCCCGAAGCTGCCCGGCTCGATGTCCGCGAAGACCACGTCGGCGCCGGCCAGGCGGACCGCGTTCGCGGAGGCCGCGAAGGAGAACGACGGGACGATCACCTCGTCGCCGGGGCCTATCCCGAGGGCGAGCAGCAGCAGGTGGAGCGCCGAGGTGCCCGAGTTGACCGCCACGCAGTGACGCCCGTCCACGAGCTCCGAGAAGCCCTCCTCGAAGGCCGCGACCTCCGGCCCCTGCACCACGCGGCCGCTGCGCAGTACGCGCACGACGGCCTCGATCTCTTCCTCGCCGATCACCGGCCGGGCCGCAGGGATCATCTCCCCGTTGTCGCTCGACATGGACACCCTCCTTGACACCGCAAGATCACGTGAAAGGCGATGACTCCGAGGGCCTGCGAATGTCGGATGAGGCTCCGCCGCCCCGGCGCATGGCCGATTCCGTACCAAAACATTGTGCACAAATCGCCCTTTTGCCTCAGGTGTGGCACACCCGGGCGGAAGGCTTTCTGGTTCTGCCGATGGGACCGACGCACCGGTCAGACTTCTGAAATCGAACTGACCGATGGCAGCCGCGTCACATTATCAGGGTTTTCACAGGAGGTTTCGTGAAGGTAAAGGGCAACGTGACGCATACCTCATGCATGATCCACAGATGGTGGACTAAAGAGGGGTGCGGGCCCGATGGCCCGCAC